>CANHCC010000205.1 GCA_947459115.1 Bacteroidota bacterium
CGGGATGGAATCTGTCCTGAAGGCACTTCACAACATTTCCCGCCTGAAAGAGGCGGGGGTGAAAATTCAAGGGCTTAAAATGTCGTGGCAGAAAAATCATGCCATTCTTGGACAATTGATTCATGAGGTAGGTTCTGTTTTAAAATCTCCCGTTCAGACAGATCCGGTCATTTTATTGTCGGACCTGGATTTGGCAATTCAGGAATATCAGAAATTGGTTTCCAGGCGAGAGACACTCGTCTTGCAGTTAGAAAAAAATAAGGCCTCATTATTAGAGCAGCAAAAGTCAATTCAAGCCGACCAGGACGCCTTTCAAAATTTGAGCCGTTTAATCAATCAAACGGAAACTGAATATTCGGCGCTTAATCACTCGCTTCACGCTTTGCCATCCATTGAGTCGCCCAATGAAATGCTGATGGGCTGGACTAATGATTGGTCAGGCTGGGAGGCTAGTCTTCATCAAACCACTCAACTGCTGCATAGGTTGAATGAGGAATGGCAGGTGTATCAGCAGGAGGTTCAGACTCTCTCAGATTCTTTTAGTCAAAAAATTGTTGCCTCTGGATTTAATAACAGACTTGAATTTGAAACTGCATTAGAATTAAAAGACAAAGCCTTGGAGGGCAATGCACGCTTGAAAGACTGGGAGGAACGGTATAAGACCATACAGCAGCGAGAGGCCGACAAGACAGCTGACTTGAATGCTATTCGTCCTGAGGACTATATAAAGCCGGACCTGGACGATTTGCATCGACTAAAAAATGAAAAAGAGAGCGAACGAGAGGGTTTGTTACAAGCCCATGGCAGGGTAACCACCATTCTTGAAGCAGACAAAGCACAAAGAAAAAAAATCTTGGCATTAGAGGAGAAGATACAAGCATTTAAAGTTAAAATGGCGCCTTGGATGGACCTCAATTCCTTGATAGGAGATGGGACAGGCGATAAGTTTAACAACTTTGCTCAGCAATTGTCCTTGCAGCGATTATTGATGCAGGCCAATGCGAATCTGACCGAAATGCATAGTAGATATGATTTGTCATTACCCGAAAAAGACGAGGATGATAATGCGTTGTATGTCATTGACAAATACCTCGGAAACACCAGAAGGTCTGCCGGGAAAACTTTATCCGGAGGGGAAAAATTCATAGCCTCTTTGGCATTGGCTTTAGGGCTTTCGGATATTTCGGCAGGGCGACTGGAATTGGAAAATTTGTTTATTGATGAAGGCTTTGGTAGTCTGGATTCTGATTCTTTGAATCAGGTATTGGGGATTCTGGAAACGCTTCAACAAGAGCGGGGGCGCACCATTGGGATTATTTCTCATGTTCAGGAGTTAAAGGAGAGAATCTCGGTTCAGATTCAGGTTGAGCCTACCGGGGGTGGGTGGAGTCAGATGTTGATTGGTAACTTGCCTTAAGGTTGGCTACCAAGGCCAATTCATTCGAGCGTTAAGAAAGATTCCGGTGTTAAAATTCGAATGCTGGCTTTTTTATAGTCCTTTACATTTCTGGTAATCAGCGTATGAATATTGTGTTCAATTGCACAACACTATTGAATGGCATCCTCAAAATCATTAAAATCCGAAACTAATGCCAATTCTATTGTTTTTTCTTGTACGGATAAAACCTGAACCAAGGTCTTAAATTTGCTTAAGACTTGCCTGGAATGTGCAGATGGATAATTCCCGCTTAAGACATAGTCAATAGTTGCAAATGAAAGTGCAGAAACACAGATTTTAATTTTTCCGTTTTCTGCAAGGGAGAATAGTTTTTCTGCGGCTTTATGAAACGGATTTCTTCCCGACAATAAATCCATACACACATCCGTGTCCACAAAAATCTTTCTCATTTTATTTCGAGTATTTCTTTACCAGATGTTTCTTGTATTCCTTTTTGGCATCATAGTCCTCTGGAAGTTCCATAACACCAGAAATGCTTTTGACAACAGGACCAACCTCCTCTTCATTTTTGGAGAATACCAATAAACTCAAATACGATTCAATCAGCTTGGAGAGGCTGGTGTTATTCTCTTTCGCATAGGTCTTTGCGCGTTCGATAATCTCCTGATCTAATTTAAGTGTGAGTTTAGTGTCCATTGTGTTGCGATTTTGTCCGTACAATAATATTGAAATCATACGGAAAAAGCAACCCAATTGCTGATTTCCGCCCTTACCTCACCTTAGCCAAAATATCCTCTACAACACCCGGATCCAGCAATGAAGTGGTATCTCCCAACTGCTGGAATTCCCCTTCGGCAATCTTACGAAGAATTCGTCTCATGATTTTTCCCGAACGCGTTTTCGGAAGCCCTTTAACAAGGATAATTTTATCCGGTCTTGCAATTTTGCCAATGTGTTTAACCACAGCCTCTTGAATCTCCGCAACTCTCATGTCAGCATCCTGTTCGGGATTATTCACAATCACAAAGGCATAAATGCCCTGGCCTTTGATATCATGTGGAAAGCCCACTACGGCGGACTCTAATACTTCCGGAGCTGTATTGATGGCATTCTCAATTTCCGCCGTTCCGAAGCGATGACCTGATACATTGATTACATCATCCACTCTGCCGATAATACGGTAATTGCCCTGTTCATCCCGTTTGGCGCCATCTCCGGTAAAATAATAGCCGGCATAATTGCTGAAATAAGTTTGCCGACATCTTTCATGGTCTCCATAGGTTGTGCGTATCATGGAAGGCCAGGGGAATCGAATACACAGGTAACCTTCTACACCATTTTCCTCAATGACTTTCCCTTCTCCATTTAATAGGACGGGTTGAATGCCCGGTAAGGGTAGGGTAGCATGCGCTGGTTTATGAGGCGTAACCCCTGCCATATTGCTGATCATAATGCCACCGGTTTCCGTTTGCCACCAGGTATCTACAATCGGACATTTTTCTTTGCCGATATGCACGAAATACCATTTCCAAGCTTCTTCATTGATGGGTTCTCCCACTGTTCCCAAAACCTTTAGGGAATGCAAACTATAATTCAACACAGGATCTTCCCCAAACGACATCAAGGAGCGGATTGCAGTAGGTGCTGTGTAAAAAATATTTACGCCATATTTATCAATGATCTGCCAGAAACGCCCGGCATCCGGCCAGGTTGGAACACCTTCAAACATGAGAGTGGTGGCGCCATTCAACAGAGGGCCATAAACCAAATAAGAATGTCCGGTTACCCAGCCCACATCTGCGGTACACCAATAGATTTCATGCGGTTCGGGTTGAAATACATTTAAAAAAGTATAGGCCGTGTACACCATGTAGCCTCCACAGGTATGAACCACCCCTTTGGGTTTGCCGGTAGAGCCGGAGGTATAAAGTATAAAGAGCATGTCTTCAGCATCCATACTTTCGGCTTCTATCCACGAGGGCATAGCTTGTATCGTTTCATTAATGGAAATGTCCCGTCCTTCCTGCATAGGCACTTCCCATCCCAACACATTCAATACCAGTACCCGCTCCACAAAGGGGCAGGTCTCCAAAGCTTCGTCCACCACACGCTTAACCGCCTGTTGACGAGAGCCCCGGTTTAGGCCATCAGAAGTAATTACCACTTTCGCCTGAGCATCCTGAACGCGGTCTGCTATAGATTGTGCAGAGAATCCGGCAAATACAACTGAATGAACGGCTCCAATCCGCGCACAGGCTAATACTGAAATCATCAGCTCAGGTACCATGGGTAGATAAATACATACCCGGTCGCCTTTCTTTACGCCCTGAGCCTTGAGTAAATTGGCCATGCGACAGACTTCTTCCAGTAATTCTTGGTAGGTATATTTTCTGGATTTTTCCTTCGGGTCATTTGGCTCCCAAATCAGGGCTGTGTGATGACCTTTTGTTTCAATATGACGATCCAGGCAATTCTCTGTAATGTTTAGTTTGCCTCCCTGAAACCATTTCACGGAAGGTTCTGTGAAATTCCAATCCAAGACTTTATCCCATTTTTGTTTCCAGGTAAATCCGGAGGCGATGTCCTCCCAGAAAGCCTCAGGATTGGACACACTCTTGTTATAAACTTCTTTGTAGGATTCTAAACTTTTAATTCTCATACTCTAAAAATACCAGCTTTTACAGGGATTACAAAATTTGTCTGGAAATCCTGTTTATTTTTGTTGAAGACCAATGAGTACGATTCTGATTTCTCTGTTGTTTTTGTTGTTGCTCCCGATTGGTCTGCTTTGCCTCCCACTGCGTTTCGAGGGCGATAGTGCACAAGGTTGGATTACGCTCAGTTTTAATGGGGTTATCGGGTTACGATTCTGGCGCAAATCCGAGCAGAGTGGGGTTAGCGTCTTTTGTTATAAATGGGAACGCGCTTTAACTTTTCAGGTTCATAAGGACCCCGGAAAATGGCTTTCCGGAAATACTGTACCTCTCCGTTCCTGGTACCGAAAACCCGATGTTGTGGCGTTATTGAAGCAGGTCAAAGTGAATTATTGTGTTGTGGAAATAGATACTGCTTTTCCCTTTATAAACCAGGTACTTTCCTGGTGGCAGCCTGTGTTGCAGCGTTTGATGGGAGTCGAGTTAAGCGTGAATCAGGAGGGGAGGAATCTGGTTCGGTTTTCATTGAAGGCAAGACCGCTGGCATTGTTGTGGGTTTGGGGATTTCATGCCAGGTGGGTTCGGAGGTGAGGTTTTTTTGCTCCCCCCGAGCTGACGCTCCCCCCGAGCTGACGCTCCCCCCGAGCTGACGCTCCCCCCGAGCTGACGCTCCCCCCGAGCTGACGCTCCCCCCGAGCTGACGCTCCCCCCGAGCTGACGCTCGCCCCGAGCTGACGCTCC
>CANHCC010000206.1 GCA_947459115.1 Bacteroidota bacterium
ATAATCAAAAACCGTGATTTGTCCAAGGATGCCTTCGGTACGGTCTTTTAGCCAGACAATATCGGAGCGAAAGATTTTCTCTTTGTTCTGACTGACAAACAACAGGACTAAGACAATTGCGGCTCCGGTCAGGGGGACATATTTCTTAAGAAACAAAAAACTAATACAGGAAATGACGCCAAGCAGGGAGGCAATGAGCAACACGGTTGTTTTAATGCCCCATTCGGGCAATAAATATAAACCTGTCACCAGAGTCATGATAATGCCGGCAAGGGTGGAAAGGGCATAAACCATACCGGCAATTTTTCCGGTGTTTTCCAAAGACGAGGTTGCCAGTTGAATGATAATGGGGGAGATCATACCCATACAAATCAGGGGTGGCATTAAGAAAATCAAAGCTGCTACCAAAGAGCCCATTCGTATGCCCAGATGGTTCGTGCTTTCCATAATCCATAAGGAGGTGTAAGGCATCAGGAAAACCAACACAGCACCTGTAAACAGTATCACCGGCGCCGAAAGATTGCCCTTAAAGCTTGAGGCGATTCTGCCTCCGGCAAAATATCCGGAAGCCAGACCCGCCAGGGTAACCGTCAACACGCCTGCCCATACATACAAGGTGGTTCCATAAAAAGGCGCCATCATCTTGACGCCTAATAATTCAATGCCCATCACCGCACCGCCTTCTATCATGACGATGGCATATAACAACCACAGAGGCCAGGTTGGAGAGACAGGGGCTGGAGATTTGGAGGTTTCTTTTTTGGGGTTCATTGGATCAATTGGATAAATTGGACAAATTCATGCTCTGGAAATCAGAAACAATATCTTTTATTTCACGATGCGGTTGTATTGTATTATTATTCTCAGGTATTACCTTCTCTGGAAGAGATAAATAATTTTTATGGGCATTTCCAGAAATCAGAACTGTGAAAGAGGATATTGAAAATTCAAAATTCAAAATTCAAAATTCAAAATCTCCTCTGCTCAAAGGGCGTTCTCGGTCGGCGATGGTTTTTATCGCCTTAAATGGACAATTCTGATTGTTATCGAAGGGGCGTTTCATAGGCTAGAGTTTCCATTTTGTATTAATAGGAATAGTTACTTTCATGGCTGTTCCTAATGACAAATTAAAAACAGGCTCAGGATTATGATTTTCCAAAAGATATTTTTTTGCGGTATTGATGCCGAAATTAAATTTATTGACATATCCAAGCGTTTTCAAGGCTTCTGCTATTTCAAGATTTCTGTAATCACTTCTGTTGGGGAAATTACTTACATTGACCGTGCCGAATAAAAATCCCGGGTTAGCTATTTCAATTCTGTCTGCAAAATCATA
Source organism: Bacteroidota bacterium (assembly GCA_947459115.1). GTDB lineage: Bacteria > Bacteroidota > Bacteroidia > J057 > RFSG01 > CANHCC01. The sequence goes on from CANHCC010000206.1 coordinate 1,337, forward strand.
AATATAAATCGGGGCATTCGTACCTTCATAACTTCTGTGCATAATGGCATTAAAGACGAATTCCCGAATCGCCCAGATGGGATAGTTATAAATGATTTCTTCTCTGACACTATCCGGGTGTTGAATTAAACTTTTTTTAATTATGACAGATTGGATAAATTCATCCAGATTTAATAGATCAAGGCATAAGCACTTTCTGAATTCTTTCTCAAATTCAATCCCTGGTATTACTTCACGCCCCGGAATCTTAATATACTGAATATAAGCCCCTGGAATAAAATGGGTGGGATTGTGGGCAAACAACAATATACCTGCATGAGTTGGACAGTCAAATTTAAGGTCAAAAAATCGTAATGAGGCCAATTGAAGCTTAATAGGTCGGTGATTCTGCGCAAGCGTTTCCTGGTCTATTGCTTTGGGTAAATAAAATGTTCTGAATAAATCCAGGTTTAGGTCCTCCAGGGTTGAACCTAAACAGGGGCTTGTATCAAATGACTTGGCGAGGCTGCTTCTACGCTCGGATAATATTTTTTCCTCTTCTATACTTGCTTTCACTTTACGCGGACCAATGCGTATCCAACACCGACCATCATATCTTACAGGTGGAAAGGGGGAGGGGTGTACTTCCACCACCACGATATCGCCCCCATCTATTTTGTAAACAGGACTCACCGTTAAGGAGGGTTGGGGTAGTACATTTCCGTTAGATTTTAGATTGCCAATTTTCTGGAGTTCTTCATCTCCAATCGTCATGCCGCTTATGCGTCCATCATCGTTAACGCCTAATAAAATATATCCTGGCTGACGATGGTTGGGGAAGTCATTCGACAGTGCACATACTGCAGGACCAAGTTTATCTTCCCTAAATGAAATCGTTCTCTCGATTCTGTCAGATTCCATATCGGCAAGTAATGCCCGTACTTCTTCCTCTGTCATGTTATCTCGTCTTAAAATCTACTCCGTCTATCTTTTCTTCTTTATCGTTTAAACAGATCCGTAACATTTCACCTGCATTCACCTGGTGATGTTTCGCAAATGTAAGTACCTGTTCTGGGTTGGGTTTCTTTTCCTCTCGTTCAAACATGCTTAACCAGGCAGGTTCTCTCTTCAAGCCAGTCGCGACTGCTCGAAGCAACCCACTTTTGGATTCACGATGTTCTCCGGGTATTTGATTTAAGGTATCCAAAAGACTTTAGTTTGAATTGTCCGCCATTGTCCAAAATTAAGATAATTTTTACGGTAAGGGCGAGGTATGGCTTCTTTTAAGCGGCATCTGCTTGTATTTTTCCCTCTGGCTTTCCTTCACTCCCCTCAAACCTTCATCTCCCGAATCTCAATCACCGGTACGCCAAAGTCTGTCTGTACCCGCCCTTTCACAATCCAGGGGCCAAGGCGACGAATCTCAATCTCCTGATTTTTATCCGGAAAGAGGACGCCATCCCATACGCCATGTAAATCCCGAAAGGTTAGAAACTGCATGAGTTTACCATTGTGGGTTTTGATGGGTTTGCGTGCGCAGATGTAGCCGATAAGAGTAATGTATTGTCCGATGTGTTGCATCAGGTCACAACTTGGGATGGCATCTTCCGGTATGGTGGGGAGCAACTGAAAGAAACTGCCACTCACCGGAAAACCGAGATATTCAATTTCAATGTGGAGGATTTCGGTATCGGTCCAGGGCATAACGGGGAAGTGAATTTTTTCCGGAAGGGCAGGGGGGAAGAACGAAAGACCCGTACTCACGAGGGCACTCTTGCTCAGGCGGGCTTCCCACAGCAATTCGGCCCGGCTTTGTCCTGTAAAGTCCAGACAGCCCAGGCGAATGAGAATCCGCATCTGCTCAGGGCCACAAGGCACCCGCTCCAGAAAATTATGTACGCTGACAAAGGGCCCATACAGCCTTCGGTTTTCAAGAATATGACGAATGACTTCCTGTTCCAGGCCTGCAATATGAATAAAGCCCAGGCGTATGACCCTGCCTTCTGTTTTACTGAGCAATTCCGACCGGTTCAGGCAGGGCAGGGCTACTTCTGCCCCAAGTCTTTTGGCTTCCTCCAGATAAAACCAGGTATTATAAAAGCCTCCAAAGTTATTGACTACTGCGGTCATAAATTCGATGGGATAATGATGCTTCAGATATAAATCCTGAAAGCTCTCGACAGCAAAGCTGGCTGAGTGCGCCTTGGGGAAGGTGTAGCCGGAAAAACTCTCCATCTGTCGCCATACTTCCTGAATAATCTTCTCGTCTATTCCCTGCTTCCGACAGCTGTTGTAAAAGGCCTCCTGAAGGGTGCGCATCACGCTTAGAGATCTTAGTTTTCCTGACATGCCTCGTCTCAGGACATCAGCTTGTTCAAGAGAGAGGCCACCAAAGTAATGCGCCACTTTCAACACATCTTCCTGATAGATCATCACGCCAAAAGTCTCCTTCAGCAATTCTGAAAGTTGGGGATGCAGGGTTGTCACTTTTTCATCTCCCCGGAATCGGGCAATAAATGTGCGCATCATGCCGGAGTGTCCAACTCCCGGGCGGATGACGGAACTCGCAGCGGTTAATGCCCGATAATCTTCACACCCCATTTTCAGAATCAGAGAACGCATGGCCGGAGATTCTATGTAAAAGCAGCCGATGGTTTCACCTGATTTCAGCAACTGCCGACTTTCCGGGCGATGCACAATGGCGGCGGTGTTTCGGATCACTGCATTCGCCGCGTCACTCTCTGCCTGCCCCCGGCTTTGCGCAATCAGGCGAATACAGTCTTTGATGTGACCCAGACCTCTTTGGCTGAGAATGTCCAACTTGTGCAGGTTGAGGTCGTCGGCGGCAAACATGTCTATCTGGGCAACAGGAAATCCTTTCGGCGGCACAAAGGAGGCAGTGGTTTCATACAAGCTTCTTTCCGAAATTAAAATTCCTCCGGCATGTATGGACAAATGCGCGGGTAGTTTGTGAAGCCATTGGCTAATGCGGATGAGTTTATCATAGACCGGATTGTCCTTCCCGTGTAAGGCAGGATCCTGTATGAGGGGCTCCATCGTGCTGAAATATTGCTGAGGCAGACGTCCGGTTAATTTTTCAATTTCCCTTGCCGGAAGACCGTATATCTTTCCCAGCTCCCGCAATACAGAGCGACTTTTGTATCTCACCGTTGCCGCCAACTGACTGGCCCGGAAATGGCCTTCATTGTATTTTTGGAGGATGTAGCGAATGATATCATCTCGTTCTTTCCAGGAAAAGTCAATGTCAAAATCCGGAGGCGAATTACGGCTAGCGTTTAGAAATCGCTCAAAGTATAAGTCTAGGTCAATAGGGTCAACATCTGTAATACCAAGACAATAAGCAACGATACTATTGGCGCCACTTCCTCTGCCCACATGGGGATAACCCCGATGCGTTGCATAGCGGATGATGTCGTGGGTAATGAGATAGTAGCCCTGAAATTTCAATCGGGCAATA
>CANHCC010000207.1 GCA_947459115.1 Bacteroidota bacterium
GCTTTGGTTGGCAGAGGTAGCAAGTGAGCGATTGAACGAAATGCAAGACCCTGAATTAAGTATTGATAGGGCATTAGAACAGTATTTGAAATTGGGCTATTCAGAGAACTGGATAAACCAACGCCTGAAAAGCATAGAGATACGAAAAGAGCTAACAGACGAATGGAAAAGCCGTGGATTAAAAGAAGGGCAACAATTTGCCACCTTAACGGATATTATTACCAAAGCCTGGGCAGGCAAAACCACTCAAGAATACAAGGTCTTTAAAGGGTTAAAAAAAGAAAACCTACGAGATAATATGACCAATACTGAACTCATTTTAAATATGCTGGCAGAAGCCTCTACCAAAGATATTTCTCAGGCAACCAATCCGAAAGACTTTGAAGAAAGTAAAAAAGTAGCTCAACAAGGAGGCAATGTTGCCAAAGTAGCACTCAAAGAGTTGGAATCTAAGACGGGTAAAAAGGTAGTAAGTCCACTAACTGCCAAATCTGTTTTGGGCATTGGTAAATCCAAAAAGAAAAAGGATAAGTAAAAAGGATTTGTTTCCACCCCGACCGACCACCAATCCGACTATTGATAATTATAAATTGAGGGATGTATATTCCGGAACGAACTGGCCCCATTCTAGAGTGAACTGTATATTCTGGTGATATTGCCCCCTATTCCGGGCCAAACTGACCCCTCTGATTTTGGATCTTAATTCTACCCTAAAATGAACCAGGGCATTTATTAGGTTTTTTCTTACTAATTTTCTTTTGAGTTCGATTGGCTGAGCAGGTAAAGGGATTTATCCTTTTAGCTAATTTCGTCAATGTATCGGATAAACTCCGCAATACTCAGTTTATCTAAATCTTTATTCGTGAACCCTTCCTTTATTTTGCAGTCATATAACTCAGCATAGAAGATGTTGTAATCATCCCATAATGAACTAGCGCTTTTACTGATTGGAAAACCATTTTCTTCAAACCAATTTCTAATTAAGTAAACAAGCTCTTCGGCTTCTCCATTATGACATTTGCAGTCAGCAAAGGATAGGTCTGAGAGTGCTTTTTGGGTACTATACTTTTCTTGCTCAAGTATTAATATTTTTTTCTCACGATATTTTTTATCTCTATGATAATCTCTACATCATAAATCCATTCCCAATTCAAATGGCATATTTTGCCTGAAATATTCCTCTACATTTTTTGATTTTGCTCTACTCAAATCATGAATTCCAAATTTAGCGGCTTCAATTAATTCTTTAATCTTATTTAATCTAACCTCCCCAGAATCATTTCGTTCAAGAGCGATTCTAGGTATGAAATCTAGTTTCTTAAGTGTGAAAAGTAAGGGCTTTAGTAATGGCTTATAATCATCGTCAAAAGGACAATTAATAAAGACACTTCTTTCAAAAAGGACCGTTTTATTTTTTGGATTTCTTCCAGTCTTGAATTGATCCATCTCCGTTATGAACAATTACTTCCGAGCCCTCTTTCCTCAGTTTTTCGGTACTTCTAATGGCTTCCTCTTTGGTTCTATAAACCTTAGAAGCTTTCGTATTTCCTTCTTTCCTGACGGCCCAGCCTGATTCCCTTTTTACTACATGTGCCCTTTTTGTTGCCATACCAATATATTGATTCTTTGAGTTAAAACGAACAAATTATACCTAAGTTGTATTCTTGATTCTTTTCCTACTGGTAAAAATAGAAAAGTTTACCTGTAAAGACAAGGCAGTTTCAATTCAAGACTTTCAGAATTCTGGCATGAGTAGGGCTGACTGGTTTGGAGTGGCTGGAAATTATCTAATCTGATGCGAACCGCCACAGCCCATTCTGCTGAGCTGATCAAAAAGGTAAAAAGCGAAAAATGGGGCAAATCTGTCGTAGAGCAACTCTCCAAAGATTTACAAACCGAACATCCCGGCATCAGAGGTTTTTCAGCGCGTAACATATCGAGAATGAAGACTTTATATGAGGTTTATCAAGATAGCCAATTTCTGCCACCAGTGGTTGCAGAAATTGGCTGGGTGCAAAATTGCTTGATTATTGAAAAGTGTGCAGGCAGATTCCAAACCCAACTGACCCCTCTAATCTAACAAGTTAACTCGTATCCATCTCCACCCAAAAAACCACCTCACACCTTCCAGAAAAAAACAGAGCTCAGCCCCTATCCTTTGTTGGGAAAGCTTAGGGCGAAAGATCGGCAGGCAGAGCGCGAAAAATGCATGGCATAAAAACAAGGGCCTCATTGTCCGTTCAAGAAATGTAGAGGATTTCTATACAACCCTTTAGGGTCTGCTCCCCATTAAAGGATGAGAGCCCTCCAATAGTTGTATTTCAAAATATTGTTTGGGTAAAAGCCCTATCTTTCCTATATTCACCAAACATTACCTGCCTCCGGATTAGAGGACATTCAATCAAGGAAAATCATGACGGATATAAAAACAAACTATTTATTCTTTACCGGAAAAGGTGGCGTTGGAAAAACCTCCCTTGCTTGTGCAACTGCAGTGGAAATGGCAGATAAAGGAATCGTTGTGCTCCTGGTGAGCACTGACCCTGCTTCTAACCTAAAGGATGTATTAGATAGTCCCGTAGATGAGCATATTAACCCTATCCGTGGCATCAAGAACCTTTTTGCCATCAATATTGACCCTGAAAATTCAGCGGAAGCATATCGAAACCGGGTCACACAACCCTTAGAAGGCATTGCATCGAAAGCGGAAATTAAAAAAATACGCGAAGACCTCTCCGGTGCCTGTACTACTGAGATTGCGTCATTTGATGAATTCTCGCGTTTTGTTTCAGGAGAAACGGAAGGAACCAAATTTGATGTCATCATCTTCGATACCGCCCCAACAGGACATACGCTGAGACTCCTTGAATTACCTGCTGCGTGGTCTAGCTTTACAGATGAAAATCCGGATGGCGCCTCTTGTTTGGGTCCGACTTCTGCATTGAAAAGCGGGAAGGAAAGATATCATACCGTGGTAAACAGACTAAGAGATGCTTCCTTAACGCGTTTTTACATCGTTGCAAGAGCAGATAAAGCTTCTTTAAAAGAAGCCTCAAGAACGAGCAATGAATTGAAAGACCTGGGCATGACCCATCAACTATTGTATATCAATGGCGTATTCAGTGCCATAGACCCCAATGACTTGCTGGCTAAAAAAATTGAGGCAATTGGGAATGAGCAACTCCATTCCATTCCTGACAATTTGAAGGCCCTACCATTAAAAACTTTCCCCCTATTGCCCTACAATGTATTGGGCATTGAAAAACTACGGTCTCTATTTGATACCGCGCTTCAAAAATCAATTTCGGAACAAAATCTTCAAAAATCCGAAACCTCCATTCAGATTTTAGAGGGCATAGAACAACTCGTGGAGGAGCTTTGCTCAACTCAACACTACGGACTCATCATGACCATGGGCAAAGGGGGCGTAGGCAAAACCATAGCCGCTTCAGCTATCGCCGTCTTATTGGCAAAAAGAGGGTTTGAAGTACTTTTAACAACCACTGACCCGGCAGCACATATACAAGATTTTATAGAACAGTTGGGAGAACTGCCTCCAACCTTAACCGTGGAACGAATTGACCCCAAAGCTGAAACACAACGGTACACAGAAAAAATATTAAAGCACAAAGGACAAGGCCAATCTGATGAAGCTAAAAAACTCATATTAGAAGATCTAAAATCCCCCTGCACGGAAGAGGTCGCTGTTTTTCATGCCTTCTCAAAAGCCATTAGTCTGGCAAAAAGAAAATTTGTGGTAATGGACACAGCGCCCACAGGTCATACACTTTTGTTACTGGATACAGCGGGAAGTTATCACCGTGACATCATGAGAAACAATATAAATGCGGGGAGACTCCGAACCCCCTATATGGCTTTGCAAGACGAGACATTATCAAAAATAATTTTGGTTTCCCTGCCCGAAACCACTCCCATGCGTGAAGCAGGAGACTTACAAAACGATTTAAAACGGGCAGGCATTAAACCTTATGCCTGGCTCATAAATCAAAGTTTGTCTATGTTAGAAGGCATTTCAGATCCATTACTCAGAAGTCGCGCCAATGCAGAAATTCAAGTTATAAATACTATCAAGGAAACATATTCACAGAGAACCTTTGGCATACCCTTCATTGCCGAAAAAAAACTACTGCCTGCCCTATTGGACAGAAATTTAAAATCCCTTCCTATTTAAGGCAGGAAAGGATGAATAAAAAAGAAGAATGCGTAAAAGCCGGATATTATCCCCAAAAATAAACTAACGCTTATCCAACCTAATCGGAATTTGGTATTTTTAGGATTCCAAATCCCCTACTGCACAAGGCCGCATACCATTGTAGGTGAGCGACCATCCCTATATTGTAACATCTAATTCTATAACATGAAACCATTCATTAAAATCCGAAAATTCCTGTGTCGAATCGGCATCCATAATTGGGTGGAACATTATCACAAGACACAAGAAGGGAATTTTTTCTGTAAACATTGCGGAAAGTTTATGGACGAAGATGAAAAGCGAAAATATCTATGATGAAACCCTATCTGTCAGATTGTTTGCGCCCCTGAAAAGGGTCAAACAACTCCTGATCCTTTTAAGCATCCTAAGCCATATTGCCTTGAACCCATGCCTTTTGTGGGGCTAAAGCCCCCCAGAAAGGGAGATGTCCTTTCAGGACAGGGAGACGCACGGCAAAATTTTCACCATTTTTTATTGCCTTCAACCTTCGTAGTCATCTCGAGGAAGGCGGCGAAATTATATTGAAACCTAAACGAAA
>CANHCC010000208.1 GCA_947459115.1 Bacteroidota bacterium
AGACTTTTATCCACTGCCCTTCAACCCTATAATCAATTAATCATTCCTTCGGAATTAGAAAGTACTCCTTTTCAGTATCCTTTTTTACCAAAGGCCCCCCTCGAGCACAAGGCCCTGCATCAGGCCGGTATTTTTGCCCCGCGTTTATGGGCAGAGGTTCTCACTCGAAATCCGGAAGGCTATGCGTTCGAAAAACACCTTGCAAGCAATTTACTCCCCCTTCCGGTGGACCAAAGATATAATCAGGAAGATATGCATCATATGTTAGAAGTCTTGAAGGGCTTAATGCTTTGAAGGCGTAAAATTGCTTATTGAACTAGGCGAACTCTTACCTGAAAATAATTGAATAAAAACTATCGAGAGATTACCTAAAGAATCTTACTTCATCCATTCTTTCAAATAGTCAATATAATTCAGGCAAATACAATAACTCAATATTCGTAACTTTGCCCCTATTCCATTCGCTATGAATATTCACGGCAAATTTGTAACCTTGCGCGCCATCCGTCAGGAAGATGCTGAACTCCTCCATTTATGGGCCAATGATGCTCAATTATGGGAAATGTTGGGTGGCTGGCATTTTCCTTATCCGATTGAATCCACTAGAAAATGGATAGACAGTCTTGCGAAAGATTCCCTCAACCAAAGATTTGCTGTTGAAACGCCTGAGCTAGGCCTCATCGGCTCGGCTAATCTGGTGGAAATTGATTGGAAAAACCGAAATGCGTTTCATGGAATGATGTTAGGAAACCCCGAAATTCGTGGAAAAGGCCTCGGAAAAGATACCATATTCGCCATTATGCGTTATGCTTTCGAAGAATTGGGGTTACAACGCCTCGACACCACCATCATTGAGTATAATGAGCCATCCATACAAACCTATTCCAGATGTGGATGGAAACATGAAGGGACCCTGAGGAACTGGTATTTCCGTAAAAACCAATATTGGAATAAACTCTTGTTTGGCGTCACCCGGGAGGATTATTTTGAAAGAATCGCCTCCGATGATTACTGGAAGCCATAAGTCTGTACCATGAACGACCCTTCATCAATTCTTTACGCATGAAAGTTGGTTTCCTGGGCAATGTAAACAATTACCCCTTTTTGATTGCAAGGTACTTTAGGGAGATGGGGCATGAGGTGGTATTTTTTGTTACCGCACCACCCGAGGACAAACTCCATCGTCCGGAGCATTTTGTCACGCCGGAACCCTATCCTTACCCGGAATGGATTCGGGAAGTTCAACTGCCCCGCCCTTTAACCCTTACTTATGCTTACCCAAAGTGGTTTTTAAAAAACATCTTAAAAACCCTGAACACTTGCGATGCAGTGGTGCTAAATGACTTTGGACATGGCATCAAACCTCTGCTTCGTCGTGATATTCCATCCGTGAGTATTTTCTCGGGTTCTGACTTAGATGTGTTAGCCAATCCGGCTATGCTGGACCATCTGGCCGGAGAAGGCAACCCTATTGCGCGTGCTTTTCGAAAGTGGTTGATCCATGATACCATGGAACGCCACCGCCAGGGCATACGAGAGGCCACTATGATTTCCTATTTTCCCGAAGGGCTTATTCCGGAAGGGGATAAACTGATTCGAGAAATCTTCGGTAATAAAGCAGTCCCCCGTTTTCCGCATTGTCATATCCCAATTGAGGGTCTTCCATATCATCCCTACCCGGAAAATGAGGTGCCGGTTCTGTTTAATCTAACCCGTTTTCTTTGGAAAGAACCGCTTCCACCAGGCTATGGCCCATGGGAAAACAAAAGAAACGACCTGATGATTAAAGGATTGAGTCGCTATTACCGGGAAACAGGAAAGCCATTTCACCTCCACCTCGTCGAAAAAGGAGCACAGATTCAGGAAACCAAGGATCTGATCGAAGAGTTGGGAATTGCTTCTTTTGTTATCTGGCACAAAGAAATGTCGCACAAAGCCATTTTTGAATTTTATTACAAAGCCGACCTTGTCTTTGAGCAGCTAGGCAATCATATTCTAACCGGCGGCCTTTACCCTATGCTTGTAGGCAGACCGGTTATTGGAAATGGCAGACCGGAAATTTTTGAAAAAATTCACGGTGAAAAATCGCCTGTTTGTCAGGCTTCATCTGAAGAAGAAGTATTTCAATGGTTGATGAAATTATTGCCCGATCGAAATCTAAGGATTGAAATTGGCAAAGCGTCCAGAGCGTTTGTCATCCGACATTTTAGTTTGAAAGCAGAAGCCGGCGTATTTGCGCAAGCCTTGGAAAAAGCCATTCACCAATCCCATGTCTGTTAAATCTGCGGTTTACAATATCGCAGTGAAAGTCTTCCAGCTTATGGCACAGGTAGGCCTGGCCTATTTTACCAACCGCATTCTGGCACCGGAGGGGCGAGGACTGGTTGCAGCCGCCTCCACCTGGCATATGATGCTGTATACCATTGGCTATGTTAGCATCCCAATTGCAGTTTACAATCTCTTTGGCAATCGAAAAGAACAGCAATCCGCATTTGCGGGAAACGCCCTTCTGGCAGGTCTCCTTCTGGGCATTCTCACATCATTAGCGGCCTGGATTCTATTTTATCTCTTTCCGGGCTGGTTCGAAAATATTCCGGAAACCTTTTTTATCCTGATTCTTGCCGGCATCCCCTTATACATGATTCAGCAATTTCATCTTTCCATTCTACAGATGATGGGGCATCTGAAGGAATATAATTTCTCTTTCCTGCTCACCACTCTGTTGAACATTGTCCTTACCGGCTTAGCCATTTTGATGCAGCAATACAATGCCTACATCGCGATTTGGATTTTACTCGGCAATTGGGCGCTTACCCTGATTTACACCTCTGGAATGCTCTGGAAATATAGTACCCATGCCTGGAGGACAGATTTTTCACTACTAGGCAAAATGCTGGCGACAGGCCTTGTGGCACATTTCGCCTCCATCGTTACACTAGCTGCCCAACGCCTGGATTTAATCATGGTCAATAACATTCTTGGACAACGGGAGGCAGGCATTTATTTTCTGGCTATTATGCTAACAGGGACACTGACAATTATCCCCTCAGCTGTTCAAAGCGTGCTTTATCCCCGACTGGCGGAAACAGGGCTCGCACAAGGCGCCACGCTTACTTTTCGCGTCGCCCGTCTCACCTTCTTAATCATGCTTCTTGCCTGCGGTGCCCTTGCCATTCTTACCTGGCCGGCAGTACGCATTGTTGGGGGCAAATCATTTATGGAGGCCGTTCCGCTCATTTGGATTATGCTGCCTGGGGTGGCATTGTATTCTATCCCTGTCGTGCTCGCAGGCTTATGGAATTCCATGGGGATCTTTAAACTCTTAAATATCACCTCCATTTTAATGTTTGGATTCATTATAGTCGCAGATTATAGCCTGATTTCCAGATTTGGATTGGCAGGTGCAGCCGTAGCCGCTTGCAGTATTTCCATATTTGCCTTTATGCTGCATGCCGTTTTCGTTAAAATAGCAGCCAACGCCAATCCCTTTTTTGAACTCATGCCCAAATTGGAGGACGTAAAATTTCTAACCAATATCGCCTTAAACGCCCTAAAAAAAATTAGGCCCTGACCCGCCTGTCCGGAAATACTATTCATCGCCTTTTTTTCTATTATTTCGTACTTTTGCCCTTCATCACCCCTAAAGGATGTCTGAAAATAAAACCATCGCTGTCATTGGACTCGGATATGTCGGCCTTCCGCTGGCAGTTGAGTTCGGAAAATACCGTCCGGTCATTGGATTTGATATTAATCCTACCCGCATCGCTGAACTCAAGCAGGCCAAAGATCACACCCTTGAGGTGAGTCCGGAAGAATTGAAAGAATCTCAATTTATTTCGTATTCTGATCAGGCAGAAGACCTCAAAAAGGCACACTACTTTATCGTAACGGTCCCCACACCGGTGGACAATTACAATCAGCCAGACCTCACCCCTCTACTCAAAGCGAGTGAAACCGTCGGAAGAGCCCTCAAGAAAGGGGACATTGTGATATACGAATCAACCGTTTACCCGGGCTGCACCGAAGAAGATTGCGTTCCTGTATTGGAGCGAATCTCCGGCCTCAAGTACAACCAGGATTTCTTCTGTGGGTATAGCCCCGAAAGAATGAACCCGGGAGATAAGGAACATTCGGTAACCAAAATTAAAAAAGTAACCGCAGGTTCCACCCCTGAAATTGCGAAGGAAGTAGATGCCCTCTATGCCTCTATTATTAAGGCGGGTACGCATCTTGCCTCCTCTATTCGCGTAGCGGAAGCCTCTAAAATCATTGAAAATAGTCAAAGAGATGTCAATATTGCATTCGTAAATGAACTGGCGTTGATTTTCGAACGCATGGGCATTGACACCAGAGAAGTCCTGGATGCCGCAGCGACCAAATGGAACTTCCTGCCATTTCGCCCGGGATTAGTTGGCGGGCATTGTATTGGCGTGGACCCCTATTATCTTACCCACAAAGCAGAGAGCCTTGGTTATCATCCTCAGGTTATTCTGGCAGGCAGAAGAATCAATGACAACATGGGTGCATTCATCGCCAATAAGGTGGTGAAACTCATGGTTCAAAACAATCACCTCATTAATAATTCCAGAGTCGCCATACTTGGCGTTACTTTTAAAGAAAACTGCCCGGATATCCGAAACTCTAAAGTTGTCAGTATTTATCATGAACTTAAGGAATTTGGCGTTCAGGCTGAAGTATTTGACCCATGGGCAGATCCGGCGGAGGTCAAACATGAATATGGTAT
>CANHCC010000209.1 GCA_947459115.1 Bacteroidota bacterium
AAAATCACCTTGGTAAAAAGTGATAGCTCAGAAGTAGTGATTCCTGAATCTTATCTGCTGGTGAAGCCTTCTGCAACCGAATATATTGCAGGAGAAGCGGAACCCGGCACCTATGTCAAGTTAAAATTTTATCTTGGACTCGACTCTGCAACAAATTCCGGAGGCGTTATGCCTGTTGACAGACCTAGCGGCCATCCTCTGGCGCTTCAAAATCCTTCTATGTTCTGGACCTGGTCAACCGGTTATATATTTATGAAAATGGAAGGATTATCGGATACTTTGCCCAGTGGAGCATTAACCCAAAACTTTTCCTGGCACCTGGGTGAGAATGCTCTGAGACGAACGGTAGAAATCCCATTGAATTTCACCCTGGTCACCGGACAAACTACCTCCGTTGCATTGAAAGCAGAACTCAATGATGTATTCAAACATATTGATTTTAAAACAGATCGAATGACTCATACTATGGACAACCGATCATTGGCGAATGCCATTATGGATTACGCGGCTCTCATGTTTAGCAAACAATAAAATCTTCCAGGAATGAATAGGCCTAAAAGGAAAATACCATTTTTCTCCATTTCAAGTTCCGGTATATTAATAATCCTTCTGATTTCCGGAATTGCAACCTCTTGTTCCAAAGATCAATCCCTTAATGCGCCTGAATTAACACCCTTTGCATTAGAGATACCGAAAGGCTTTCCAGCACCAGACATTCCTGCAGATAATGCATTAACCGAGAACCGTGTGAAACTGGGGAAGATGCTTTTTTTTGATAAAGCACTTTCTCTCGACTCCTCTATATCCTGTGGTTCCTGTCATTTCGCTGAACATGCCTTTACCGACCCCAGAAGATTTAGTCTGGGAGTGAATGATAGCTTGAGTCTTAGAAACGCAATGCCCATCTTTAACCTCGCCTATAATCGGTCCTTCTTCTGGGATGGGGGCGTGCCAACGCTGGAATTACAAGTGCTTGCGCCTATTGAAAATCATTTGGAGATGAATCTAAGCTTACAGGAAGCCGAGGCCCGCATTAAACAAAATCCTCAATACCGTGAACTCTTCCGAAAGGCCTATAATCGGGAACCTGATTTATATGGGCTGGTGCGTGCCATTGCATCTTACGAGCGGACGCTGATTAGTGGCAACTCCAAATATGATAAATATGTTTATCAAAATGATAAATCAGTTTTAAATCCATCTGAACTAAGGGGGATGCAGGTATTTTTTGGAGAAAAAGCGGAATGTTTTCACTGCCATACCGGTTTTAATTTTAGCGATCAGACTTTTCAGAATAATGGTCTTTATGCAGAATATGCAGATCAGGGGCGTGCCCGAATTACCGGCCGAAATTTAGATATTGGCAAATTCAAAGTCCCATCTCTGCGTAATTTATCCTACACGGCTCCCTATATGCACGATGGGAGTCTGAACACACTCGAAGAAGTAGTGCAACATTACATGAGTGGAGGCAAAAATCACCCCAATCAAAACCCCACTATCCGGCCATTTACCCTTACGCCGGAGGAACAAGAAGATTTAATTGCCTTTCTAAAAACCCTGGATGATTCTGAGTTTGTTCAGAAACATTCAACTATAAAGTAAAAAAAGGACCAGAAAAAGTCTTTTCTGAAATATTGTATTCATCCCATACATAATACCCTTAACCAAAATAGCGTTGGAGGGAAGCAGGTTATTGTCTAATTTGCAGATATATCCATGAAAGGGAATTTCTCGAATATCCTCGTCGGCACTTTAGCCCTCCTTTTAATTCTTTACCTTGGGAAAGCCCTATGGATGCCCCTGGCGTTATCCGGATTGTGTGCACTTTCCATTTATCCGGCTACCCGCTATCTGGAACAAAAGGGCTGGAAACGCTCTCTTGCCATTCTGCCCCCCTTATTAATTCTATTGATTTTATTTATCGCCTTTCTGATTTTATTTGCGTGGCTGATAAACGATATCGTGCATAGGGTAATTGAACTATGGCCGCTCATCCAGCAATCATTGGATCAACTTAGTCTTCAAATAGAAGCCTCCCTGAACATCTCTGTGAGACAACAGATTGATTTTCTTACCCAACAAATCAATAAAGCCAAAGACAATGCAGGATCCATGCTGGCATTTTCGTTGATGCAAACCGCTTCGGCAATTGTATATCTGGTATTAATTCCGGTGCTTGTGTATTTAATGTTGTATCACCGCCGGAAAATTATGCAATTTCTCATTTCTCAAATTCCGGAAGCCTATCAGCAGGTACTTCCTTCTGCTCTACAAAAAGCTGTTTATACATTTTATCGGTACTTACAGGGAATTTTTCTTGTGTATCTGTTAGTTGGGATTTTAAATTCAGCCGGCCTGGCCATATTGAATATTCCCAACGCCATAGGGTTTGGAATGCTGGCTGCTTTGCTTACTGCCATTCCTTTTGTCGGAATCATCTTAGGAAGTATTCCGCCTTTGATTCTTGCTTTGACCCTCCATAATTCTATCTGGTATCCTCTAGGTGTCATCGGGATCTTTACCCTGGTTCAATATTTGGAAGCCAATTTAATATTTCCGCTTGCAGTAGGAAATCGATTACAGATGAATGCACTGGCCGTGATAATTGTAATGTTGGGCGGCGCCTTAATCTGGGGCATGGCCGGATTAATTTTATTTCTGCCTGCACTGGCGATTTTCCGCGTGGTAGCAGAAGAAATTCCTACCTTGAAACCCTGGGCGGACTTAATCGGAGACAAGCCGGATGCACTATGAATTTTATCGGCAGACCGGATAAAAACCGCCAAAATCTTAGCGATGAGTCCCTGATAAAACTATACCAGACCTCCAGGGACAAAGAGCTGATCTCCGAGTTGTTTTGCCGCTATACCACGCTAGTATATGGGGTATGCCGGAAATATCTGGAGGATCCGGATGAATCAAAAGATGCTGTTTTACAAATCTTTGAAAAACTCTTTGTTACCTTGCTAAAAGAATCCCCTCAGGTATTCCGTTCCTGGCTTTATACCGTTGCCAAAAACCACTGCCTGATGGAATTGCGTAAACCAGGCAATATCCCTTTGGATCAAGAAATTCCTGAAGGTATTGTGGAATCGGGAGAGGATTCGCATCCTGAGAAGAAAGAAGCGATGTTACAATATCTGGAACAGGCCCAACAAAACCTGCCTGAAGGACAAAGTCAATGCGTTCGACTCTTTTACCTTGAAGAAAAAAGTTACAAAGAAATTGCCGAAGAAACCGGTTATTCGCTAAATGAAATCAAAAGCCATATTCAGAATGGCAAACGCAATCTAAAGAATCAAATGGAGAAAGGAGGTTACCCATGAGTCAGGATGAGATGTTGAGAAAACGAATACTGCGATATCTAAGTGGAGAAATGCCCTCGAAAGAGGCCAGAGCTTTTGAGGAAGAAATGCTTGAAGACCCTTTCCTATCCGATGCAGTAGAAGGTCTTCAACAGGAAGCTTCCCTACCCCGTTTACAAGCGGAACTAGCAGGTGTCGATCTTGCGCTTAAACATAAGGGCGGAAGAAAAAGCAGAATGCCTTATTATTCCATTGCTGCCGTGTTCCTCTTGTTGATTGGCACAGCATTGGTTATCCGGTTGAGAGTACAAGAGACCAAAGAAGCCAGCCCCCTCGCTTCTGAACAAGTGGATCCCATGGAAAACGAGAAGGCTGTAACCTCTGAAGCCATGCCGGAAGTATCAAAAAAGACCATCATAAAAGATAAATCAGATAATCCTTCAGAGGAGAAGTCAATTGATGCTTTGGATAAGATAGTGATGTCTGAAGAGGCGATATCAGACGCTTCATCTGGCGCGTCTAATTTACCAATACAACAAAAGGCATTGAACAAAGCCCCGGAGAGGCAGGAAGAATTATCCTTTCAGACAGAAGAATTGCCTGGCAAAGTGGAGGACTTGTTAATCAATCCGGATGTGGCTGACCAATTACTGGCCTGGGCTGAAAGCATCAAAGAAACCCCAACCAACATCTCCTCAGGTAAAATTCTGGAAACTGCAGTTCCTGAAGCAGAAACGAAAAAGAAAACCGAGTCTGGCGTCCGTATGCCGGTTGCAAGCAGCACCGAAGCGACGATTAACAGCAGCGGGCATTATGAAAGAAGACTAATTTCCGGGCTAATCCGGGAAGGCAAATGGAAAGAGGCAGACCAGGCCATTTCCAGGTATGTTAAAACCTGGCCGGATGATAAATCTATTTACATTCTCAAATCCGGACTCGAATTAAAGCAGGGCAATAAGACTAAAGCGATACACTATTTAAAGTCTCTGAAAAACACGCCTTACGAAAAAGAAGCAAAGGAATTTGAAAAGAAGATAGGGGGATAAGACTCCCTTCCCCGGGTATTTCTCGATAGGGCTTTTACAAATTCATTCAGGTCACACATGCCTTGACGCCCTCCTCGAAATGACCGCGGGGGAACCCGACCATTCGTGCATTTCACAATTATAACCATCATTCATAATTATGATTTCTATTAAGAACAAAAGATAGTCATTTCGAGGACGAGGCCAGAAAGTATGCTTGCTTTACAATTATGCTGCAAAGGCCTCGTATCGAGAAAAGACGGGTACTTCACACCTCCCCTCCCCGGGTATTTCTCGATAGGGCTATTATAAATTCATTCAGGTCACACATGGCTTGACGCCCTCCTCGAAATGACCACGGGGGAACCCGACCATTCGTGCA
>CANHCC010000210.1 GCA_947459115.1 Bacteroidota bacterium
ATTATGCCTCCCGATATTTTTACCTTATTAATCTAAAATAGGGCACTAAGCCTTACTTCTTTTTTGCATCATATTTCCCACTCATGACTTTACCCGCCTTGGTACGACCATCCAGGGATTTAGTTTTAGTAGAATTGGTTTGACGCTTGTTTCCGGTGTTGTCTTTTTTTGCCATATTGATTAAAACAGTAAGATGAAAATATTAGTTATTATTTAAACCACTCGGGGTGAGTTGTCATAATTTCTGATCCTCCATTGTCTTTTACCCATTTATTGAACTCGGATAAAGTCATATTGTTGTGCTCGCCCAAGGAACGATATTTCCTTCCATTTTTCACATACTTAATTTCTACCTCTACACCATAAGCATCCTTGTAACGACGCTCAAAAGTAGAAACATTCATAGTGGCTGTGGTATTTAATTCATCTGCCCCTTTCGTTGCGCGAACGCTGGCATGTGAATTATTCCAATCTCCGACTGCTTTTCCTTCAGTATTGATAAAGCTTAAATAGAGATACGGAAACTTTGAACACCATTCCTTATTGATGGATTTCAACAATTTGTTTCCGGTAAAAGAAATTTCTGCCATGTTGATTTAAAAACAAAACAACTGCCTACTCTATTGCGGATTTTCAGCTTACTCCGGTTGTAACTTTTAATAAAGTCAATATACCTCCTGATTATTCATTAAGGATTTTCCTAACAGAATGCGCCTAGAATAATTCAGGATTGCTTGTTATAAGTTCAGAAGCGCCTAACCCTTTAACATATTCATTGTATTCATTCAGGGTCTTGCTATTGTTTTCATCCAAAGACCGATAACCGCGTCCGTTTTTGATATAATATATTTCCACTTTGCACCCAAAAGCAGCCTCATATCTGCTTTCAAAAGTACCTACATTCATGGATGCGTTTGTACTTAGATCCTCTGCATTTTTTGCCTTACGAATGCTTGCATGTGTTGGACATGGATCTAATTTCCAATAATGTATATTATTTCCATCCGCATCAAAAAAGGAAAGAAATAAATATGGAAACTTTGTACACCATTCACGGTTAATACTTTTCAACATCTTGTTACCGGTAAAAGAAATTTCTGCCATATTGATTTAAAAACAAAACAACTGCCTACTCTATTGCGGATTTTCGGCTTACTCCGGTTGAATTATTCAATCTTTTAATGTTTGTAAGCATCGCTTCAAAAACGAGATTGAATTACTATCGAAATAAGTATTATTAATTCAAATAACTCTCGTTCATTTCGTTCATTTCGTTCATTCGCAATTCAATCATCCATAATTGGGTCCGGTTTATAAGTTCAACCTTAACCCATAAGTATTCACCAAAGTAAAAGGAATAAAGCCGGGAGGAGGCTCTGCATCATAACTCAAAGAAAGATTCGCGGTTAAAGAAAAATGCCGGATAATTTTAATCGAAAGGACACTTTGAAAACTTAGACGGTAATCTCTCCAACGCCCTAAATTCGGTTGATAGTACCCGATACAAGAAAATTCTCTATTGTCATCCCTGCTTCGCCAGGAGCCGGAAAGGTAGGTTGACAGGCGATGAAAACGACCAATGTTCGCTTCCGAACCGATTACCTTTTCCCATTCAAACATATACAAGGATCCAAAATAGGCGGCGATTTGGCTACCACTTTGAACTTTAAGGCGAGGCCCGGTTCCGGACAGACTTCGAAAAGCAATACCGGTTAAAGGACTTGACTGAATTTGTTGAAAAACCTCTATCCTCAGGCGCCTGCCCCATTTCCGATTGTAGCGAAGGTGGAGGAGATGATTATCGGCAATACGGGTTTCATTCAGAGCAGAATAATCTATACCGCCTACAAAAAGCCACAAGTTTTTATAATTCTTACTTTTATACTGAGTGGTCAAATTGGTTTGAATAGCCCTGAAACTTTCCCCATCGGTTTCCCTTAGTGTCAGGGTAACATCCGAAATCAGGACATGCCGAACAGAATCCGATTGAATTCTTTGAGACTCAATATTGACAATCTGAGCAGACAGACTGATGATGTTAAAATAGCACAGTAGAACAATGAGTATCCCGGCTATAACCCCTCTACTTTGCATTTAGGAACGCTTACTTACCTCATCATTAATCGCCCGAAGCTTACGCCAACACTCCATATAATCGAATATAAAGGCAGCAATTTTCTGCAAATGTTCAGGATTTTGTAAATCTGTTGCTTGGTGCAGGTGGTATTCATAAGTCAAATGCGGGACTACATAGTCTTTAGCTCTACTAACCGAGGCAAAAGGTTCGTAACGCGCAATAATACTCGGGTGATTCACCACCAGCTGTTCATAATCGGACTTAAGTGCCAGCATGGAAGCATCTACCTTTAGCGTTTTCATCATATCCCAAAAGGCTATGTCTTTGCCGGCCCCCTTAAATAACCAGGGATGTTGCCATAACACCAGCATAAGCTGACCCTTTTTCTCATATATCTGAAAACTGACCGTTGCGCCCCAATCTTCTTTTTCAAAAGCGATGTGTAATTGAGTTACAATTCGTTTTCCCTGTTGGCGCACCAGGGGCCATCGCTTATTCAGGTTTTTAGATAAGACAGAAATCAAATCCCTGGACAAAACACGCAAAACAGGCCCGGGATTAATCGCCTGCTTAGGTTTATCAAATGCCTGGATATCGGTTACGGAAGACAAAGCCAATAATTCCCCAATTAAGTCTCCGGCATTCACCCCTTCCGGGATCAGTTTTATTAACACATTAAACAATTGGGATATTTGCACCACACGATTGGAGAGATAGGTGTCACGCTCACAAATACGAAAGAGTATTTTTTCCCAAGGGTCATTAAACAATTCGGACTCATCTAATTTCACCACTTCCTCGGGTTTCAAATCCCGTAAATTCAAACTTCTGGCGAGATTTTCTCCCCAGCTGCCAAAATTACTTTCCATACAAAGGGCTTTGTATAAAATGGGATAAGACACCTGAATGCAAATCAGCGCAAAATTCAGCATCATCTCATGGTCCGGTGTCGCCTCATCGGAATCCGAATCTCCGGGCTCTGTGGTTTCTTTCCCAATAATGGTAATAAGCGAAACCGTATTCATCAAGCGTTTAAGGGATCGGGGATTGGTACCTACGCTCAGGTTACAAATTTGGGAGAGTGTTTCGGTAATTTCAGTTCTTTTACTTTGTTCTTCTGACAGGTATCCAACTTTTTTCAGATTTTCAATCAGGAAGGTATCTATGCCATAACTGGCCACCGGCATAGAAAAAGGCATTTGAATGATCTTATCAAAAAAAGACCGGAATTCGCGCTCATTCTTTTCCGTAAGTTCGCCGAATTTGGGCTTGAGCCCTTTGATGACCACATCGTAATCAATGGCCAGAACGAAAATACAATGCCGTATATCAAAGATATTCTTGAGTAATTCGAGAATTTGAACGGCAAGTGGGGGATCAATGCGATCGAGGTCATCTACAAAGACCAGAAATCCTTTTTTGGGTGTGCCGGCCGCGGTATCTTTTTGCAAACACTCCTCAATCATATTTTGCAAATTATCCCGGAGTTGCTTGATGGATTGACGAGACTCTTCCTGCTCAAGGAGGGTATCTACTACTTTTCCGGCAATATCTCCACCCACAGTAGAAGCGACTACTGCACCGGTAGATTTCAATAACTTTCCGCCCAAATTTAACAGACTTCTTGCCGTTTTTTGCAAATCTGATTTATGACGGGCATCAATTATCTGCACCACCTGGGTCCCAATACTGCTAACAATGGAGACAAGGGTCTCTTCCTGATTGTTCAGAAGAGAATATTGCCAGGTATTCACCCAAATGCCATAAAAAGGGGATGAACCTCCCCCGGCGCCGGGGGTTAAATCACCGCAAAGCCGATCCTGAAGGGTATTCATAAGAGAGGTTTTCCCACTACCCCACTCTCCTTGTATAGCTATGGTTATTGGGGTATCGGAGTTTTCAATGAATTTTATTAATCCACTTTGATAGCGGTCAATTCCAAATAAATCTGCTTCAGAAGAATTTTTACGGGGAACATCGATAATACTGGTTATTGCCATTAATTTTTGGTTAAAAAGTAAATGTAGCAGATACCCCATTTTAACATTTCGTTCATTTGATTCTTTTCATTCATTTCATTCTTTTCATTCAATTCACAGCAATCGGATAATTCTTATTTTAGCTTTGCATGAATTATGGAACCGACAAATCCTTTTTTTCTTCCAGTTTATATCCGCATTGCTATTGAAACCAGATTTGGGAAACCTGTCAGATATCCGAAAGATTGTATTGCCCTGGCGGAAGACATCTATCAGGCATGTAAAGTCAAAATCAGCGAATCCACTGTGAAGCGCCTGATGGGTTTTGTAAAAGGCACGGATCAACCCCGACAATATACGCTGGATATTTTGGCAAATTATCTGGGATTTACCGACTATGACACACTTTATTCCGGCATTCAGTTCCAACACAACTCGGCCTTTCAGGCCTTACAATCCATCGAGTCGGATAAGATTCCGGGTGGGACATTAATTGAATTTCAATACGACCCCAATCGAAAGGTCATCGTCAAGCATGCCGGTAACCATACTTACGAAGTATTATCCTCGGAAAATTCTAAGCTCAGGTCCGGGGATATTTTCCACACCGCTCAATTTGTTGAA
>CANHCC010000211.1 GCA_947459115.1 Bacteroidota bacterium
ACCTGCACCGGATCTCTGTGAGTAATACAACACGGTAGAGGGTCCAACTATACCGTCTATAGTGGCCCTGCAGCGTGTCATTGGTGCCATAGCCATACGGTTAACTAATAGTCTTTTGCCGATTTTTATCTGTTCTAATAGTTTCATTCTGTTTGTGTTTTCAAATTTGAGTTGCAAACTTATCGTTAATACTTTACTTTTGAAAGTAGTTACATTAATGTATAGTAGTAACCTAAGGTAAAGCAATGAATAGTATCAGCATGTTATGGGAAATAAAAAAAATGAAAAATTTCAAAAATCTTGTTCTCTAAAAGATGTTTTGGATGTGATAGGCGGAAAATGGGCAATGCCTATAATTTATAATTTGTCGAAAGGTAAAATGCGTTTCAAAGAAATTGAGAGAACTGTGGAGGGCATTAATACGAGGATGTTGGTAAAGGAATTGAAAAATTTAGAAGCCAACGGAATCATTACGCGGCAAGTTTTCGCTACAGTACCCCCAACTGTTGAATATGCGCTCACCGAAAAAGGTGATAAGTTACTGCCTAGCATCAAATCTCTTCATCAATGGGGACAGGAATATGCGGTTTAATGAAATGGTTGATCGGATGGCGTTAATTGTCTGACCGATACTCTAAAGGCGTCTTTCCCGTCTTTTGTTTAAATAGTCTGCTGAAGTATTGTGGATATTCAAATCCCAGTGCATAGGCAATTTCACTGACCGATTGATTGGTTTGTATTAAGATATTTTTTGCTTGTTCTATGACGAAGTAATGAATGTGATCCTGGGCACTTAACCCCGTTTCTTTTTTCAATACATCGCTCAAATAACCGGGCGATACATTCATTTTGGTGGCCAGATATTTGACAGATGGCATTCCTTCATTTCTATGATCCTCCTTTTCAAAATAGTCTTTTAATAGTTTTTCTACTCTTGTTATTATCTCAAGATTCGCTGGCTTTCTTGTGATGAACTGACGCCCATAATACCGCGCACAATAATTTAAGAGCAGTTCAACATTGGATATTATCAGAGCTTGACTGTAGCCATCTATATTTTGTGTTAATTCTCCTTGGATTTTTATAATGCAATCATATAGCAATTGTTTCTCTTTTTCAGACAAATGCAGGGCTTCTGATATTTCATACGAAAAAAATGAGTAGGCTTTTATTTTATTGCCTAGTGCTGAATCTCGAATTAAATCGGGATGAAAAAACAAGCCCCAGCCCATCATGTTTTCTTTTATCTCAATATCATTATCGATAGTAATCACTCGATTAGGTGCAATGCAGACAAGGCTTCCGTCCTGAAAGTCCAAGGTTTTGCGTCCGTATCGAAGGTGATTTTTACAATAGTTTTTAAACATAATGGAATAAAAATCCGTCTTTATGCGGATTTCTTCCGGAGTATGTTCAATCACCTTGCTAAAATCCACTACGGCAATTAAGGGATGTTCTGCATATCCTAATTTTAAAAACCGATATAAATCCGATATGGTCTTTAATTGTACCAGATTACCCATTTAATAGGTTA
Organism: Bacteroidota bacterium; assembly: GCA_947459115.1. Lineage (GTDB taxonomy): Bacteria > Bacteroidota > Bacteroidia > J057 > RFSG01 > CANHCC01. The sequence continues at coordinate 1,535 of CANHCC010000211.1, forward strand.
TTAAGGTATTCCAGATATAGAAGGCCTCTTTTTTCTGCAAAGTAATCCAGTAATAAAACAATACTGGCTTGCAGAAATAAGCCCAATCCCAATCCTTTCCAAAATATATGCTGCTGGAAAGTCAAATATAGTATGATCCCTAAAAGTATAAGTGCTATTTCAGAGTAACGGAATACGACAAAGTTTTTCATGACTTTCTCCATTCTTGGGATTTCCTCGGTTTTAATTTTATCGGGTTCGTTTTTAATATACTGCTCAACCCGGATGATATCCTTGGGGCTGCGGTAGATGAGTGTTACGGCCACAATAATTTCTAATATAGAAACCAGAATGCAGGGTATTGCAAATCCTTTCCAAAATGGAGTTGATTTGATTAGCAAGAGATAAAGGCTTAGACCCAGTCCTAGTAATCCGGCTATTAGGAAAATATAGCTTTCGGCTTTCTCTCCATTGAAGTATTGTATGACAGGATTCATGTTTTACAGATTAAAAAATTTTTTGTTCATGCGATACAGGGAATTATATCCCAGTAATTTATTCATAAAATTATACAACTTTGCATCTTTGCCGGCCATATATCTAAGTTTATTTTTTCCATCGGTTGCAGCTTCATAGATGACTTTGGTTACAACATCTGTTGTGGAGGCGTTTTTGATCATGGAGGGCATGACTTTGGTAATCTGTGTGACAATGTTTTGATATTCGGTCATAGTCGCATCGTGATTGAAATCGAAAGACCGACCGGCAAAATCTGTCGCAATAGCACCCGGCTCAACTATTTTGACTTTCCCACCGAATTGTTCGACCTCATATCTTAACGATTCCGAAATACCCTCTACCGCGAATTTGGTACCATGATAGAGTGTCCCTAATGGAAATGTCATTTTACCTCCCATCGAGGACACATTGATGATGATTCCTTTTTTGTTTTGGCGAAAATGTGGCAGTATGGCTCGTGTTACATCCAATAACCCGATTACATTGGTGTTGTATTGTCTTAATATGCGTTCTCTTGGAAAGGATTCCAAAGGGCCATAAGCACCATATCCGGCATTATTGAGCAGAACATCAATTTTGCCGAATTTTTGAATGCTTTCATGAATCGCATTATCAATGGATTCTAAATCCAGCACATCCAATCGTGTTACCAATACATTGCTTAATTGATTCAACTCGGTTTCTTTTTCCGGATTTCGCATGCTCGCAACCACATTCCAGTTTTTAGATTGAAATAATTTAGCTGTTTCTTTACCGATACCGCTGCTAGCGCCTGTGATGAATATAGTTTGTTTCATTTTCTTTTTTTCGATCACAAAATTGGAAATAAGGATCCATACATATGGATACTTATTCGGGTAATTTGTATACAAAACCACTTAGCCTGAGCAATCTATTGTAAGTTCTTTTGGTATTTGGGCGTTTAATTCTTCTGTTACTAAATCTATTTTTATAAATCCCTGTAGCATTTGCGAACTTATCTACTTTTCTGGATTTTTTTGTTATATCAACACATTAAGGTTACTTGAGCTTTCCACACATTAGGATTTCTTTTATGTTGAATGATTTCAGAATTAATATTGACGCGCATGCCTTACGAGGAATCTTATGGAACTTGGTTCAAGGTATCATCTTTAATACATTAATTTATTAATTCTTCGTTTATGGAATTAAGCGTTTTTGTAATATAAGATAGGACCAGCGTTCCACTATTAATTTATACATAGGGTCTGTACAGAGGCTTCATGGGTCTAATGATAGATTTTACAATTTGTATAGAAGGCATTCTCAAAATTAAGTTGTTAATCACAGTCCAAACTATATGCCTGATGCGATTATATTTTCCAATTGTAGTATTGCCTTTGCTATGAATACCCGGTTTGTTATTGTTATGGGGTATAATAGAGTACGCACTTTAAATCTAGGACAAATGGGCTTCATTTTTTGCCTTTAAATTGCATTTATAAAGCCCATATGTGAGGTTATAATACAATATGAAAAGTTTGGCATTGACCATTTCTTTCCTTATCTTTTTGGTGATAATAATAAAACAGAATCATTGTTTATTGAAGTTTGTTTTGGAATCGTTTTTTATCAGGGTTTTTCAAGCCAACCGATATATAATTTCATGCCATGCTTGGGAAGTAACAGGCTGTCCACATGCCCCATTTGGGTTTTGTCGTCTGTAATTAAATGCAGATGTAAAAAGGAATCATGATGGGTAAATATAGTTTGATGCGTTAGAGAGAAAAAGCCCAAAATTTCGGAGGCTTCATCCCTCAATTCATAATTCACCTTGCCCTTATGTGCATCTTCCGGTGAACGAACGGTTGACCCGGCAGGAAGATTGACAATATGAATGCTTGCTTCTTCAATCCGACCTTTAAGACGAAACATGAAGGGTTGATTTGACGAAGGGTACAATTTCTTTAGAAATTGCTCGAGGTCCGGAATGGTCCGTATTTTCTTTGGTAACCGATATTCTTTCCAATAAGCAATCCTACTATAGGCAAAGAAGGGGGCTTTTAGATTATAGGTTTCTTCGACATGAATACTACTATCCGGATTGACAGAGGATTTATAACATTTGCCGTCGAGGATTATTATCTCGCCTCTAAGATATTCTACTGGACCCATACCATACAAATGTGTTTTATCCGGTATGCTGTCCAAATAGGTGTTCCCATAAAGTTCTCCCTTGTGCTTGACTTTTCGCATTTCGCCAATAATGGTAATTTGGGGAAATTGTTGAGCAATAGCAAAACAGGGTACACTAAGGGACAGGATTAGAATCAGGCGGAGAATGCATTTCATGACAGATGTAAATTAATTTAGCATTAGACTTATCTGAATCTTCGATCTGTTTATCGAGTTTTCAATGTTCCCTTTTTCAGACAAATGCGGATGATTTGATAAAAGTATAGGTGATGAACGGCGTTTTTAGGTTGAAGTGGCATCACTGCAAACACAGCGTTTATTCCTGCTTTTTAAACAACAGTGCCCCCGCTATTGCCAGCATTCCCTCAAACATAACAAATCCCGGTAAAGAAGTAATTGGGTTTCACAATGTTTTCTAAATTTCAGGAGCATATCGAGAGATACAGGGCAGCAGCATCAGAGGAATGCTCAAGA
>CANHCC010000212.1 GCA_947459115.1 Bacteroidota bacterium
AGAGCAAAAATTTTCATTATATTATCCTTAATGAGGGCAAGTTTAAAAAGGTTGCACAATGACGCAAGAATTTTTTTCCCTGCTGCAAGGTGCACCTTGCAGCAGGGAAAAAATTTCATATAACTTTTCCTCTATCCTCCTTATCTTTATACCCACGATGAAAAGGCCAATGAAACACCTCTCGACAATCCTTATTTTATTTTACACCGCTTTATTTGCTCAACCTACTCAGGACTCTCTTGCCATAAGGGCGATATACGATGCAGCACTGGTGAATGGTAAATCCTACGAGATGCTCGGAGAATTGTGCCGGGTAGCGCCCAAACGCCTCTCCGGCTCCCCGGGAGCAGCTGCAGCCGTGGAATGGGGACAACTCACCATGACCGCCCTGGGATTTGATTCGGTCTGGCTGCAACCGGTGATGGTGCCACGATGGGTCAGAGGAAATAAAGAATATGCTAAACTCATCACCCGCCACATCGGAGGACAGGAACTTACCATTTGTTCCCTTGGCGGTTCTGTTCCTACGCCTGAAGGCGGCATCACCTCACAGGTCATCGAAATCCACACCTTTGAAGAATTAAGAGATATGCCCGATGAGAAAGTCAAAGGCAAAATCGTGTTTTTCAATCGCCCCATGGACCCCAAACTCATTTATACTTTTGGCGCCTATGGGGGCTGTGTCGGCCAAAGAGCTTATGGTGCAGATGAAGCCTCAGCTAAAGGCGCAATGGCCTGTGTTGTCCGTTCCATGACGCTGGCGAATGACGACCATCCGCATACGGGAAGTGTTTCCTATAAGAATGTACATGCTAAAATACCCGCTGTGGCCATCAGTACCCAAGATGCAGATTACTTGAGTGCCCTTTTGAAAATCGAAGCTGACCTCAGCCTTCATATCGAGACGAATTGTAACACCCTGCCCGATGTTCTTTCCTATAATGTGATTGGAGAAATCAAAGGCTCGGAATTGCCCAATGAATACCTCTTGGCCGGAGGTCATCTGGATGCATGGGACAAAGGCGAAGGCGCGCATGACGATGGAGCCGGATGTGTTCATGCCATGGAGGCCTTAAGAATTATGCGTGCTTCCGGCTATAAACCCAAACGCACGCTCCGTGCCGTTTTATTTATGAATGAAGAAAATGGACTGAAGGGCGCTTTGAAATATGCCGAACTTGCAGAACAACATCAAGAGAAACACTTAGCCTGCATAGAATCAGACCGTGGAGGCTTTTCGCCAAGAGGCTTTCATATGGAGGCGAGTGGGGACACCTTGAAAACACTGCAATCCTATCAGGACCTACTTGAGCCTTATGGCCTTCATCTCTGGCAAACCGGTGGCAGTGGCGCAGATATTTCTCCCTTACGAGGTAAATCTCTGCTCATCGGAATGGTCCCGGATTCTCAACGCTATTTCGACCATCATCATGCTGATACCGATATTTTTGCCAATGTACACAAACGAGAACTTGAGCTAGGTTCTGCATCTATTGCGGCTCTGCTCTATCTCCTGGATAAATATGGCGTTCCTAAATAAATTTAGTATTTACATTTCTTCCTCTATGAAAAAAAACCTATTGATCCTCCTGATAAGCCTCTTGTCTATCGCGAGTATTCAGGCACAACTCCAATATGATAAACTTAAACAGGTAAAGGTGGCGCCTAAGGCTACACTCAATATAAATTCTATTCCGGATCCTTTCTCCCCTGCCCTGCTGAAAGAAGCCCCCCTGCCCAGCAGACCCCAGATACAGACTGAACAACACAATCCTGGCCTAACTCAACTACCCCACCCCAAGCCATTGACGACCTCTGACGTGCCTGTCGTCGTCAAATCTTTTGCAGGACAGGGATATCAGTTTTCTGCGCCTAATGACAACCACCTCGCAGTTGGCAATAACGGTAAAATGGTATCGGTTCTGAATACGAACATGACCGTCTATGATACTTCCGGAACCGCATTATTTTCCAAAAGCCTTTCTGCCTTTGCAGATACACTGGGGGTATTGGGATATACCTTTGACCCAAGAGTAATTTATGACCCGGTTGCGGATCGTTTTGTTCTCACTTTTCTGAATGGCTATCTGGACTCTACCAGTCAGATCATTATCGCATTTTCCCAGACCTCTGATCCGGATGGGCTTTGGCATTTCTACCTGCTGAACGGGAATCCCTTAAACAATTCTACCTGGTCGGACTACCCCGCCATTGGTTTAAATCAAAATGAATTTTTTATTTCGTTTAATACCTTCACCAACGGTTCAACCAACAACTCCGGATACACAGAATCCACCATCTGGCAGATTGATAAAACCAAAGGCTATGCCGGCGACACCCTCGTTTCCGATTATTATTACAACATCACTTGGAATGGAGATACGCTATTTAATACCACCCCTGTAACCGGAGGTCTTTCGCTTTTTGGGCCGCAGATGTATTTTTTAAATTCGAATCCGTTTAGTTCTACCGGTACCGATACTATTTACATTCTGGAAATCACCAACTCCGTCGCCTCTGGTCTTGCCACCCTTCAAATCTCAACGGTGCAAATGGGACTACCCTATTATGAACCCCAGGAAGCGAAACAAAAAAACAACCATACCCTGATTACAAACGATGCCAGAGTACAATCCGCTCTGCTGGAAAATAATGTTCTGCATTTCGTTCTAAATACGCAGGAAACCAGCGCCAATCGGTCAGCGGTCTATTATGGACGCATTCAGGATTTCACGGGCGCCAGAACACCCGGTGCATTAATTTTAACTGACACTTTGGACCTTGCCTATGGAGCCATTGCCCCCCTTGGAAATCCCAATCAACCCGGTGCAGTGGTGGTGGGTTGTTTGCATTCCTCTGTGACAGCTCAGGCTGGTCACAGTGCATTTTATATTGATAATTCCCTGGCGCTCTCATCGCGCAACGGGTTGAAATCCGGCGCCAACATTCTGAATGTTCTAAGCGGAACCAGCGAAAGATGGGGAGATTATACAGGAATTGCCGCACAACCGGGAGAACCCGGCAGCATATGGTATGCCGGAAGCTATTCAAGTTCCAATGCCAGAAATAACACCTGGATTAGCAAAGTACGAATAGGGCAGCCTGTTACAGCTATATCCCCTTCTGAATCCGAAATTGGGTCTCTCACAGTATTTCCGGTTCCGGCCAAGGACCGGGTCTCTCTCTCCTTTGAACTGAAAGAAAGTACAGTCATAGAAATTGCCCTTGCCGATTTGCAAGGAAAACATTCTAAAACGCTCATCAGGGATTGGACACGCGCAGGTAAGTTTGAATTCTCCATTTCGACCGAGAATCTTTCATCAGGGGTCTATATGCTTCAAATCCTTGGCCCTTCAGGAGAGATTTTGGGGAATAAAAAATTTACCATTCTACATTAACACTTGCGCCTCGCATATAGCAGAGATTATTATTCTAATTTCATCAGAATAATAAAAACATTTATAATAAAAAGTGGCATCAGCCCTGATGAAATACCTTTACCGGAACTTGATTAATCCTATGGTGCATCTATCCTTACTTCTATCTTTATTTATTGCCTCCGGGGCGCTGTTACAGGCTCAGAGTTTATTATGGAAAATTACACCCCCCGGAAGCAAGGAAGTTTCATGGATTTATGGCACCATGCATGTAAAAGACGATAGAGTATTCCATCTTCCGGATGGATGGGATACCAAACTCAAAACGGCTGGAAGATTGGTACTGGAATTAAATCTTGCAGAAGTCCCGGACCCCATGATGGTTATGACGCTAATGGGGACACCGGAAGATTCAACCTTAGATAAAATCCTTACCGAATCAGAATCCAAACACTTAGAACAATGGGTTCAGGATTCCCTGGGTTTACCCTGGCACCTGTTGAAAGGTCTAAAACCTTTTTTCCTCATGGCAATGATCCAGGAAAAACAGATGCCTTCAGATCGTGAGGTGGCATTAGACCAATGGCTGTCCAATAGAGCAAGCGATTGGAAACTTCCGGTTATTGGCCTTGAAACCATAGAGGAACAACTGAATGCCCTTCAGCATCTTCCCCTCTCCGAGCAGGCAAGGATGCTCATGGAACTTATTCAACCGGACCAGGATATTCGGCATGCATTAGAGGCAGAACTAATGGAGGCCTATTTATCCGGCAATTTGGAACACCTTTATGCGCTCTCGCTCAGATGGGAAACAGCTCCATTATTCATGAGAGAAATCCTTCTGGTTCGCAACTATCGCATGACAGAGCGGATCAAACAACTCCTTGCTGAAAAGCCCGCATTCATTGCATTAGGTGCCTTACATTTACCAGGTAAAGAAGGCATATTGGAATTACTGAGAGGAGATGGGTATCTGGTCGAGAGTGAAGGGATGAGGTAAGCGCCCCCCTGCAAATAGCCCACAGAAATGGTAGTTTGCTTGGTGCAAGCCTCCGCTTGGTGCAAGCCCCCGCTTGGTGCAAGCCTCTGCTTGGTGCAAGCCCCCGCTTGGTGCAAGCCCCCGCTTGGTGCAAGCCTCTGCTTGGTGCAAGCCTCCGCTTGGTGCAAGCCCCTGCTTGGTGCAAGCCTCCGC
>CANHCC010000213.1 GCA_947459115.1 Bacteroidota bacterium
GTACGGGGTGGTGTTTTTGTAGAATACGGCAGTCAACAACGAATAGCCTATGGACTTAATATGACTGGTGTTACCGGCAGTGAAAACCGATGGGAATTCAACCGACAGAAGATGGGAGACAGTCCTATGATGCCTTTGAGGGGGCTAAGATTCGAGGTCTATGTAGGCATTCGGATTTAAGGCGTTCAGGCCTCTCTCCGGCAGGTAACCAATCTAAGCGATACCGGCAAATTTCCGATTGGCTTCAAAATATTTCTGATAGTGGGCTTTTATATCGGCGTTTTCAGGCTTAATTAGGTTAGGGTCATCGGCCATGAGCATTTCAGCTTCCGACCTTGCCTCAGAAAGCAAAGCCCCATCTTCAGCAATATTTGCAATTTTAAAATCCGGAAGTCCACTTTGGCGGGTTCCTAGAAAATCGCCGGGGCCACGAAGTTTGAGATCCACTTCTGATATTTTGAATCCATCATTGGTTTCTTCCATGGTTTTGAGTCTTTCTCTTCCATCTCTGGAGATTTTTTCAGAAACCATGAGAATACAATAGGACTGACTCCCGCCCCTTCCTACCCTACCCCTTAATTGATGAAGCTGGGACAATCCAAATCTTTCAGCATTCTCAATTACCATAACGGTGGCATTAGGGACATCCACCCCTACCTCAATCACCGTTGTTGAAACAAGGATGTGAATTTTTCCATCCTTAAAATCCAACATCATTCTCTCCTTATCATCAGGCTTCATTTTTCCATGTACAAGCCCCACCCGGTGTGCGGGAAAAGATTCTGCCAGGCTCACAAAAGCCTCTTCGGCAGCCTTAAGGTCGGATTTTTCGGACTCTGCAATTAAGGGATAGACGAAATATATTTGTCGTCCCTGCCGGAGTTGGTCAGAAAGGAAATGATAAACTTCCAAGCGCCTTTGATTACCTGCGACCCTTGTTTTAATGGGCTTCCTACCAGGAGGTAATTCATCGATTACCGAAACATCCAGATCTCCATACAGCGTAAGTGCCAGAGTCCTGGGGATAGGCGTGGCGGTCATAACCATATTATGAGGAAACAGTCTGCCCTTGGACCACAATCGGGCTCTTTGCATCACCCCAAATTTATGTTGCTCATCAATAATCGTCAGGCCAAGGTTGTGAAATTGAACCGGATCTTCGATTAGGGCATGGGTACCAATAAGAATTTGCAGCGTCCCATCCATCAGACTGGAATATATTTCCTTACGCCGTTTTTGAGTGGTCTTCCCGGTGAGAATACCAACTTGAATATTTAAATCCAGAGCGAATTTAGAGATGGTTCTGAAATGCTGGTCTGCCAGAATTTCGGTCGGCGCCATCAGGGCTGCCTGAAATCCATTATCCAAAGCGATCAACATGGATAAAAAAGCCACCATGGTTTTACCACTACCCACATCTCCCTGAATGAGACGATTCATTTGAACCGGGCGGGCCAAATCTGCCCGTATTTCCTTCAACACTCGTTTCTGGGCATTGGTGAGGGTAAATGGCAAATGATCCGCATAAAACAGATTAAACAGAGGTCCTATCTTTTGAAATGGCGCACTTTTATAGGTTGGCTTCTTTAAAAGCTTTTGCGAAGCCAACATAAATTGGAAATAAAAGAGCTCTTCAAACTTCAGACGATTTCTGGCATTGGTTGCTTGAGCGATAGACTCCGGAAAATGAATTTGATAAAAAGCAACATCTCTGCCTGGAAACTTTCGGTCAAGAAGGATGGAATGCTTCAAATTTTCGGGCAACCCTCCGATTATGTGCTCCTGAATTTGAGCCATTAAATTTTTAATGCCTCTACTATCCAGTCCGGCCCGCTTCATCTTTTCGGTAGAACTGTAAAAAGGTAAAATACCCGAAGTCTGCAAAACATTTCCCTGGAGGGTTTCAATTTCCGGATGAGCCATTTGCAAACGAGACTGAAACCAGGATGGGCGACCATGAATGATTACCTCCTCCCCTTCCTTTATTTGTTCTTCAACATATTTTATACCTTGAAACCAGACCAATTCCATCGCTCCTGTTTCATCCCGAAATATCGCTGTAAGGCGTCGTCCCGGCCCCTTTGCCCCGGCCATAGAGAGCTGAAAAATTTTCCCCTTTAGTGTAATATAGGAATCCTCCTGAGTTACCTCTTTAATTTTCAGAATTCTGGATCGGTCAATATACTTAGAGGGAAAGTAGTTGAGTAAATCGCCAAAAGTTCTAATTCCGATTTCGCTTTGCAAAAGTTCTGCACGCTTTGGACCAACTTTTTTGAGCCAACCGATTTCAGTATCCCAATAATTGGTTAACATTTGAGAAGTCATACCGGACATTTAGTCAATCAAGGCTGAATAAGAACCCTGGAAGTAACGATGACATTGCTTTTTTTTCCGGACCTATCCACAACATAAACTGAAAAGTCTGTCGTCTCTTCAACTGGCAGAGGATAAGGAAAAAAGAATGAAGAAGAGAGTGCCAGTGGGACTTTAACTTTGATAGTCCCCTGAATGGAAGGATTACGCGCATTTGAGGACAAATCCGGAAGACAGTAAGAAAAAGTTCGGACGGAATCAGGCAAGTTCGTACGGTTGTCAATCACAAAGAAATTTTTCTCATCCGGATTGTCCGAGCCCAAATCCCCATCTCCGTCCTGATATTTAATTTCGATATCGAAAGAGCCGGAGAAGGCCTTTATGGTAGAGGGCTGAAGAAACACAAACTCAATCCTGGGCTCAGAGGGAAATACCTGCCTTGTGCGACATGTCACACAAAGTCCCATCAAAAACAGGAATCCCAGAAATCTGATTATCGTCATCTGTCCCCTCATTTATGACAAATATAAACAATCCTGATAAAAATTCATTCACACTTTAGAATTTGTCCCCTTATTTTGCAGTGTGAATCAAAATCTTAGAATCCGAGAGACCAAAGACCACGGACGGTATTGTGTGGCGGTCAGAAAACTACCGAAAAAAACAGAAATCATTACTGGTCACCCCTATAGTTTTGGCATTACCAGAATGGCAAGCCGTAAAACCTGTGCCTGGTCTCTGGAGAATTTTGAGACCCCATTACAAGAAGGATGCCCTCACTGCAAGGAGGTATGGTATGAGAATAAATCCGCACGCATGAAGGGATTTCGTTGGCATCATTTGGAATGCAAAACCTTTCAGGCCATACACAAAACCAACTACAATGCCTCTTATAAATTATTGTTCAAAACCATAGCCCGGGCTATCATCTTGAAGGCCCTGGAATCCGGGTTGAATCCTAAATCTTCAGGAATTCCCGTATCTAAGTCCCAACAGGCCTGGCTCGAGGAAGAAGCTATGCCGGTATGGCTGAGTCCTGAGGTAACCTGGAAAAGTTTTGAAGGTCTGGTTTCAAACAAAGAGGCCTTATCCAAACGCCAATATGGAGAGAGACTTAAATTAGCTGAAAAGATTCTGAAAATGTTGGCGCCTGCAGTTGTGGAATTCGCCTTTAAAGGGATTCCCGATCCCATGGATTACCTTGCGGAGTGTATATGCAGGTATGAATGTAATTGTTTTGGGTATTTCAATCCTAAAACCGGCAATCAAATTGGCTCCGCGATTATTCCGGAAATATCCTTTATCAACCACTCCTGTGCCCCTAACGCCAAGGTTACTTATTATTACATTGGCGGCGCAATCACCGTAGAAGCAACGAGTGACATCCCCAGAGAAGGTGAAGTCAATATATCCTATTGTGACGAGCGAAAAGGACGAAAAACCCGTCAGGAGTATTTATTCAAATATTACCATTTTCATTGCCAATGCCCCAAGTGTCAAAGTCAGGCGAAAGGAAAATGACATAAGTTGACTATTGAACACCTGTCTTAAAAAAAAATAAAACTGTTTCACAACATAGAATAGACCTAATTTTGCAACTATGAAGTATCACCTTATATCCGGAGCCTGCGGTTTTGTTGGAAGGAATCTTGTTAAACGCCTACTTAAGTCAACCACGGACAAACTATTCATTATTGATGATTTATCCATAGGAACACACCCATCAACCTGGCTGGAAGATCCTTCTTCCAGAATGCATCAAGGTGTGGAAATATTCGGAAGTGAGGAGAGAATTATTTTTTGGAAAGGAGATTTCAGAATTTGGTTAATGAATATGCTGTTGCAACCAGACTATCTGAAACAAGCCTTCCAATTGGACATTTCGAAGTTTTCGGATGTATTTCATTTTGCAGCTATTGTTGGGGGACGGGCCAAAATAGATGGTGACCCTATGATGGTCGCATTAGACCTGGCCATTGATGCGGAGTTTTTTTATTGGGTGACGCGTCATAAACCAGATCGGGTGATGTATCCGAGTTCCTCGGCGGCCTACCCTATCCATATGCAAACGGAACAAGAATCTTATGCATTGAAAGAAAGTGATATTGACTTCCAGCGAAACCTGGGAAAACCCGATATGACCTATGGATGGTCAAAATTAACCGGAGAGTACCTGGGTCAGATTGCCGCGCAGTATTA
>CANHCC010000214.1 GCA_947459115.1 Bacteroidota bacterium
AAACCCATCCAGGGTTTTTCCAGAAGTCCGTATCCGGTAAACACCATCAATACCGGGATCGTTAGCGCAATAAAACCCAGTCCATCGGAAATAAAGCGATAAGCAATCCACGCACCTAAAGCCCCCAGCCAGTTTGATGCTTTTTTAATGCCCCCTCCGGATAAGCCATTTTCTGCCAGGTCTGCATCTACAGAGCCATAAAAAAAGTGAGAAACCAGAGCAAAGAAAATGAACACGCCAGAGGCCATCAAAGCCAAAGCTGAAATTTTCCGGAATTGCTCACTTCGAACAACCGTAAGTATTTTGCTTAAAATGGTTTCTTTCGGGTTAGGATTAGAAGCGTCCTCCAACACCGGCAATGCCTCTTCCTCCAACACCGGCTTACTTCCCGGGGCTTCATTCCTGGGTAAATTTTTTCCCTGACTACGACTTGGTGTATTCCTCATGAGATTTTACAAGACTTATTGCCAGAATCCTCCAGATTTTTCTTTCAGGCAGTATCTGTCTATATCCTACAAAATAAAGAAAGAAGAAAGCATCGCAGAGACTGGATAATCCGCTCTTTTCTGTGAATAAACTCAATATGACCAGAATATCAGGCAGAAGTAATTCGACCACCCCAATGACTTCGGGTTTTGAAAGGTCGGAATTCATGAGAAAATTGGGCCAGGTTCTTGGTTTTGTGCTATGCTGCCCCCCCCCCGACCGATAGTGCATAAACAACTAATTCCATAACTTTACATAATGAGCGAAACTCATGACATAATTATCTACAATATAGTAAGCATTACCGACTTACATAAACATTTTCCTGCTTTACGAAATGTCCTATTTGGAATGTCAGAGGCCAATGTTCTTCACTATTCATGTACGATTAACGAGTTTGGACACATTACATTTCTTGATAAAGAAAAACATTTTGGTAAGGTTGGCTCCTCAGACAGATTTTCGGAACAAGAGGTTAAATCTACATCAAAAGAGATTATTGACACTTTTAACAAAAAAGTAGCAGACAGTTATACACTCCAAAAAGAAAAATTTCCTCCTTTTATCCAACAACAATTTCTGAAACCGCCAATTATAACAAAAGCAGTCAATCCATTCACACAAAAATTTGACCATTATGTGATAACACATGGTTTTATCGTAAGGCCATTATCCTCTCAAGACTTTGTTCCGGTATTTGATGCCACAGTTGAGCTGAGAATTGACGGTAGTAAGAATTTAATTGGTTTTTTCTACAAATGGAGACCTGTCATTAGTTCGTTTCTTGCTAAAAGGTATAAAATTTACATTCAAGAAAACAAACCAAATATCAATCCTGATTTATCTTTAGAGGAGGCTCAACTTGGGTATAAATTTGAAGATGACAAAGACAAACTGTTACCATACTATTTAGGTCTTAGCAATCAACAATCATTTTTTATACCCGCATCTGAGTATTCAGACAAGAATTCATCATCAACGAAAAGCCCACTTTCAATCAGTAGTGACAAATGGATAAAATCAGATTATAACGAAATACTGAAAAAGGAAAAATTTTTTGAAATAGCAGTAGCACTGAGAAATCACGACCCAAATAAAGTTGAAGGTTGGGCTGATTTTAAAAAAGGTGGACAATACTACAATCCATTCAAGTGGTATAACTACAAAATAAATGAACAACCAGAAAAGCCGAATTCCAATAGCATTTCACAGGGGCAACAAGAAACCCTTAGCGAAATTTCCGGCTTTGTTTTTTACAATACTGTGACTGGCAAAAAACTTTGGGATTTACTTTCAAAAAGTAAACAATTCAATACAAGGTATAATCCTCCTGAATATCTTAGTCGTCAAATGCTGTCTGAGGCAAAAAAGGTCTTATTTGTGCCAAACACACAATTAGGGAAGCTAATTGTAGGCAATTTTGATTTTATCTATGACGGTTATAAGTGTGTAGTCTTAGTTCGGTTTAAGTTCAAACTTGATGGCGATGTTGATAAAGCAATAGAGCCTTTAATGAGACAACGGTTTTTTGATGCCGTTGCAACTTACTGGACTAACTCAGGCTACGGGCTTGTCAAGGACAACAACTCTTTAAAGGATTTTATTCCAATTTTTATTTACCTGCAAGAAGTAGCTGATGAAAAATCCGCACATAAGATAGTCCATGTTCATAACTCTATTCTTCTAACTGACAACAGACCTTTTGTAGCGGATGAGATAAATCTTTTGTCAAACTCAAATGTTAATACTTGTGCTCATGAATTTGGTCATGCCTTAGGAAATTATGATGAGTATGATAGCAGATGTCCCAACTGCACAGTTTGGGAGAAAATAACTGGCTGGACTGAACAACAAATGTTTTGGAAGGAAAACCAATACAATTCAGACAAAAGTGCGTTAATGAATATTGGTAAAGAACTAAGAGACAGATATTTTCAGCATTATTTAAATGCGGGTCAAGAATTTGATGCTACAAACAATTATCAACTAGGAAGGCTGCAAACCAATTAAATGCAACATTATGAAATACTCAAAGCAATTTGCTATTTATATGCCATTTATTTTTTGGTCAGTGTATATCATTTGGGAACTTTTCCATCTCAAATTTCATGTTCAATTAGATTATAATTATTATCACCCAAAGTTCAATTCCTATTTTATGGCCTGCGTTACTCTTGTATTAATAATGACAAAACTCTCTATTCTTTTAATTGCTTACAATCCATTAAACTATGTAGTTGAACTTAGGATATGGTCAAATATAATTTTTTCAATTTTGTTTCTTGTTTCAGGTTTAGCTATACTTGTTTGGTCGGCTCTTATTAGAGATACTGCATTGGCTATGTCTGCATTTTGGACTTTTGGTATAGTTCTTATACTGTCAATACACATCGGCATAGGTATAGTTAGGAAGAGAGAGAAGCACAGCACACAACATGGGCTTAAACGAAATGGCGGGTGAAGTGGTTAATTGAACATTTGTGCTTCGTATCAAGTGCAGTGCATGTATAAAGTTTTATACTTTGCGCCACTTGCGCCATGTCTCTAACCGGAAAACATTGGTTCATATCCCCTTCACAATCCGCTTCACCAGTCCGGGACCTTCATACACAAAGCCCGTGTACAATTGAATCAAAGAAGCGCCGGCTTCTAATTTTTCCAAGGCATCTTCCGGAGAAAAAATCCCGCCCACGCCAATGATGGGCAATTGGCCCTGGGTCTGTTGATGGATAAAACGAATCACGGCAGTGGATTTCGATTTCACTGGTTTGCCGGATAGCCCGCCGGACTGTTGCGTTAAGGCCGTTGGGGATTTTAAGCCCGTTCTGGAAAGCGTCGTATTCGTTGCCACGACGCCATCTACTTTTCTCGCCATGAGGACATCCACTAATTCTCCAAGCGCATCCTCTTCAAGGTCCGGGGCAATTTTCACAAACACCGGCTTGGCATTGGGAAGGCTTCGGGCAAAATCCACCACTTCCCGAATCAAATGATTCAGGGGTTCTTTTTCCTGAAGGGATCTAAGGCCGGGGGTATTGGGAGAGCTGATGTTAATGGTAAAATAATCTACCAGAGGGTGCAGGTGTTTTATGCAATGAATATAATCCCGGGCTGCCTGTTCATTGGGCGTGTCTTTGTTTTTGCCGATGTTGCCTCCTATAATTAAATCTTTTGGAGATCGGCTCAGTCTTCGGGAGAGGGCTTCCACTCCTTCGTTGTTAAAGCCCATGCGGTTGATGAGGGCTTGGTCTTCCGAGAGGCGAAACAGGCGTGGCTTCTCATTTCCGGCCTGTGGCCGGGGCGTTACCGTTCCGAGTTCCGCAAAAGCAAACCCTAAGTCTGACCAATGGGGATATAAGACCCCGTCCTTGTCAAATCCTGCGGCCAGCCCCACCGGGTGACGAAAGGTCAAGCCGGCAATCGTTACAGGCTTGTCCGGCACATTCGCCCACATCGCGCGAAAGAGAGGCCGTAGTGGAGAGTTTAAGAACATCCTCAGCGCATGCATGGTGAAATGGTGAGCCTGTTCCGGAGGCATTTGAAACAGGAGAGATTTGATCAGAGGATACATATTGGAAATAAGAAAGGTGGTCTGGGACAAAATTAAAGGTATTTAAATTGAGTGGGGTGGGCTTTAGTGTTTGAATAAGATGCTTCGCATCCACCCCCTTGGCGCTTCGATACGCCCCCACCCAGGTGGGGTCTACTCAGCGACCGGGGGTATAATAAAAAATTCTTTTTTAGTTTTTGATTGTTGGGGAGCGATTATGGAATACTCGATTCAATAGTTTCGAACATTCACGAAACCCAACCCCGAAGGGGTTTTATGTTTATAGTTTGGGTTACCCTCCTTCTTAAAGTTGGCACATGACATTTCATTTTTATTCCACCCCTATGGGGTGGTTAAGGGGATGTTCTGAATACTTTCTATAAACCTACCACCCCGATGGGGTGGGGACGATTTATCTTATGGATAGAATGTCCTATTATTTGGTGGTGTAAGAATTCTCAATG
>CANHCC010000215.1 GCA_947459115.1 Bacteroidota bacterium
CCTGGTAAGTTACTTACCCAACACCCGGTAAGTTACTTACCCCCACCTGGTAAGTTACTTACCCAACACCCGGTAAGTTACTTACCCCCACCTGGTAAGTTACTTACCCAACACCCGGTAAGTTACTTACCCCCACCTGGTAAGTTACTTACCCCCACCTGGTAAGTTACTTACCCCCACCCAGTAAGTTACTTACCCAACACCAGGTAAGTTACTTACCCAACAACTGGTAAGTTACTTACCCAACTACTCTAACCAAATACAGGATCTACCGAAAAAATTTCTAAATCCCCCTTCTCCAATATTTCTAAAAATTCTTGAATATGTTCATAAGCGATATCGAGCTCGGACGACTTTATACAATACGGCGGAAGCAGATAAATTACATTTCCCAATGGCCTTAATAACAACCCTCGAGACATGAACCACTTATAGGCAACCGGACCGAGATCACTCAGGTATTGGGCTTCCCGGGTGATGCCATCTGTTAGAGTAATGGCCAATAAACTACCCTTAACTCTCTTAGAAACCACACAATCATATGCTTTTAAAGAGGCAACAAACGCCTGATGCCGGAGTTCTATTTGAAGTATCCGGGAAAGTGTGTTTTCTTTTTTAAAACAGTCCAGGCTAGCTAAGGCTGCAGTACAAGCCAGTGGGTTGGCGGTGTAAGAGTGCCCATGAAAAAAGGTCTTCATTCGGTCATCTTGGTGAAAGGCCTCATAAACCTTCTTCCTCGCAGAGGTTACACCCATGGGAAGAAATCCTCCGGTCAAACCTTTAGAAAGACATATCATATCCGGATGAATAGGCATCTGTTCGGAGGCAAACATGGTGCCTAGTCTTCCAAAGCCGGTCATGACTTCGTCTGCAATTAGTAATCCCTGATGGGATTGAACCCTTTGCATCAGCGCCGACAGATAAGCAGGTGAATAGGCTATCATGCCGGCAGCGCCCATTACAAGTGGTTCATAAATGAAAGCAGCAATATCTTCACTTGCTTCATCAATCAGGTTGATAGATAATTCCAGTTGTTCTTCTGTCGGGTCAGGAAGGAAAACCACTTCAAATAATTGTTGAAAAAAAGGCTGGGTAAAGACAGATCTGGAAGAAACCGACATGGCCCCAAAGGTGTCTCCGTGGTAAGCACTTCGGAATGCCAGGATTTTTTTTCTGGGTTTTCCAATATTGTACCAATATTGAAATGCCATTTTTAGCCCTACTTCCACGGCTGTTGATCCATTTTCGGAATAGAAGATTTTCTCTGGTTTTCCAGGCAAGATTTCGCACAAAGCCCGGGCCAACTCTATGGCCGGACTATGGGTGAATCCTGCAAATATCACTTGTTCCAATTTTGCTGCCTGATCTGCAATTCGGGAGGCAATATCAGGATGGGCATGTCCATGAAGGTTTACCCACCAGGAGGATATCAGATCTAAAATGCGTCTGCCATCTTTTGCCATCAACCAGGCTCCCTCTCCCCGAAGTATTTCTAATGGAGGCCCCGCAGTTTTCATCTGGGTATAGGGATGCCATACCGGATAGGTTGAGTCTTCCTCCTTGAGTTTGTTCGTGTTTGATGAATCCATCTGAATTGAATGAGTTGGTAGGGGGAGCAAAAAAATAGCAGCGGAGAATTATATCCCGCTGCTATTTTTATGACTTTCTGCGCAATTATGCAGAGGCAATCATGTTGTCAAGGACATTCATGACTTCTTTTACTGCCTTAGCAGAATCGTTCAGCAATTGCATTTCTTCGGCATTCAGTTTGAGTTCGATGATTCTTTCGATACCGGCTTTACCTAATACAACAGGTACGCCGAGGTAAATGTCTTTCAGACCGTATTCACCTTGCAGCCAGGTACAAACCGGGAAGATTCTTTTTTGATCTCTTAGGATAGACTCTACCATCTGAGCAGCTGCAGTTCCAGGAGCATACCAGGCGGATGTGCCCAATAATTTAACGATTTCACCTCCTCCTGTTTTGGTTCTTTCAATGATGGCATTGAGTTTATCTGCATCAATGAGTTCAGTCACAGGAATACCGGAAACGGTGGTATAGCGTGGCAGTGGTACCATGGTGTCGCCATGGCCACCAAGCAACATTGCCTGAATGTCTTTGGGTGAGCAGTTCAAAGCTTCTGCAAGGAAGGCACGATACCGGGCTGTATCGAGAATACCGGCCATGCCCATTACACGGGTAGAGGGCATTTTAGCAGATAGATAGGCCTGGTAAGTCATTACATCCAAAGGATTGGACACGACGATGATGATGGCATTCGGTGAGTATTGAATGACATTTTCAGTAACTGATTTAACGATAGCGGCATTCACGCTAATCAAATCATCACGACTCATGCCTGGTTTGCGGGGCATACCGGAAGTGATTACTACCACATCAGACCCGGCGGTCATTGAATAATCATTGGTAGAGCCCTTAACACGGGTATCAAAGGAATTAATGGGAGAAACCTGCCAGATATCGAGGGCTTTACCTTCGGCAAAGTTCTCTTTAATATCCACGAGGATGACCTCGTTACAGAGTTCTTTTTGTGCGATATCATCTGCACAGGTTGCGCCAACTGCTCCGGCGCCTACTACGGTTACTTTACTCATGATATGGGGATTAAACAGTGTAAATTTGATTTGAATGCAAAAATATAGGGATAGGCACATTAAAAAAAGTATTTGGTTAAAATAAATAATCACCTTATTTTTGCCTAAATTTAACGAAGTTACGGATATTCCGATTTATGAAAAACTTATTGTTGTTTTTGGTATTGGGCGTGTTTCTCCTATCCACGGGTACTGTTTCTGCCCAAAAAGAAGATAAAAAAACTAAAAAGGAGTGGAAAAAGAAGGCGAAAGCTTACACCAAAGATCCGCTCAGCCTGAAGTCTTTTGAGGAAGGCTATCGGAAAAAGTTATTTGATGCCGAAAAGAAAGCTAAAGAATTAGGCGATCAAAACAGCCGGTTAACCATTAAGGTGGACAGTCTCTTGAATGAACTTAAGAAAAAAGACGCTGAGATTGCTATGTTAAAATCAGACCTGGACAAACTTCGTGCAGAGTACTCCAAATTGGAAGCTGCCTATAGTTCTGCAAAAGCCAATAGTGAAAAAGGGGTGATTGCCGGTCTTGTGTTTAAAGTTCAAATAGGCGCATTCATTCATTTTAACATGAACGACTACCTCAAGGAAACGGTAAACTTTGAAGGCGAATCTGCCGACAATTACAACAAATATGTGGTAGGTGCTTTCCGGGATCTAGAAGTTGCTGAAGCCTTCAAAAAGGATATCGCCCTTATGGGTATTAAAGATGCCTGGGTGGTGCCTTATGTAGACGGTGTAAGGGTAGAAATGGCTGAGGCCAAAAAAATCTTAGCAGGCGGTGGCAGTACTTCTAGTTTTAAAAAGAAACAGGCCGCAGAATTTGAAGAGGAGTCTGCGCCTCGCAAGCGTAAGAGATAAGTAAAAATTGAATTTTGATTAAAAACGCTCTTCTGTTCAGAAGGGCGTTTTTTTTTGTGGAGGGGGCATTTACAATTAATTCAGGTATTATGCCTTTGTGACCTAAACCAGCTAATTATTCAGAAGTTAAGGTCATTGACTAAAAACATTAATTCTGATTTTACCTATGCATTATGGAGTGTATTATGCCAACCCCGGTTGACACCCAACCCTGGTTGACACCCAGCCCCGGTTGACACTTAACCCCAATCCCCCTCCCACACAAACCGCCACAACAACTTCGCATCTTCCCCTGCATAATCTATCCCAACACGAGGTAAGGCACGAACTTCAGATTCTGCCACCTCTACCCCATCCGATCCAATTCGAATTCTTCCCTGAATCAGATTCTCCCCATCAAATCCCGTATGAATGCCCATGGCTTTGCTAAATACACCCGGTCCACTCAAAGGCATCACCTGTCCCTTTTTCATCGGCGATTTCCATCGGGCAGAGATGTGCTCAAAGCCAGACAAAGGAAGCGCCCCCCTTACCAAGATGGCATGGGGTAAATCTTCCGGTCCGGTGACCACATTAAACAAATGATGAATCCCATAACACAGATACACATAGGCCCGCCCCCCTTCCTGAAACATCGTTTCGGTGCGGGCCGTGCGGCGATTGTTCCAGGCATGAGAAGCCCGATCCTCCGGCGCTCTGTAGGCCTCGGTTTCGATAATTCTGGCCCGAGTGATGCCTTCCGGCAGATGTGTTTCAATGACTTTTCCCAACAATTGACGGGCTAAGCCAACTACATCTTCCTGCAAATAAAACGATTGCGTTAACAGTTTCATAAGGGCTGAATTTGGGGCATTTTCAACGATAATGTATTCAAAATGGCTGATTGAATCCCCGAATCCTTTATCTTTGTTTGACAAAATTCATACATCAAAATTATGCATCCTACACTTGCCTACCTCGAAGCCAATAAAGAAAGATTTTTGAACGAACTCCTGGATCTCCTCCGCATCCCCTCTATC
>CANHCC010000216.1 GCA_947459115.1 Bacteroidota bacterium
CAGGAACTGGCGCCCAGGCCTTCGCAGGCGACCCCTATCCAAGGTTTTCTATTTGCGTCTTTGGTCCAAACAAAACCTCCATCCCAAGGCGCATTCCTGGCTTTGGGTGGTTTCCCATGGTAATAAATCAGGATACTATCTGCTTCGGGGCGATTAATCCACAATACATTTCCATCCCTTTTATAGTTGACCGGGCGATGGGCGCTTATAATACTGTCAACATGATATTGAGCAAACAAATCCAGTTGGATTTTGTCCGCCCTAATGCCGGAGGTGTAATTCCATTTGAGACGACAATACCCTTCAATGTGTTTTTTCTCCGGTAAAATTTTCAGTGACAGATGGACATCCGTCAAGTCATATTGTGTTCTTTCAGGTCTGAGGCCTCCCCTGAGGCTATCCTGCCTTGAGAATTGCTGTCCGAAGAGTAGAATCGGACTAAAGCAAATTAATATCAGAGAATAACGAAGAAGATAATCCATTCAAGAAATAAAATGGGTAAAAGGATTGGTATGGCATACCGAACCAGATACCCAAAGAAGGAGGGCATTGTGATGCCGTTAAACTCAGCAATGGACTTCACCATGAAATTGGGGCCATTTCCAATATAGGTCATAGCGCCAAAAAATACGGAGGCGACCGAAATGGCTTTTAGATAGATTTGGGATAGAGTGCCTGGTTCTATTCCTGCGACTGTTCCGGCAGCAAAAGCCCGAACCATTTCGGGATTGTTTACATCTAGTCCATACTTAGCCATGGATGCGGTTAGAAAATTTACATAAGTGGGTGCATTATCCAAAAACGAAGATAAGAAGCCTGTTGCCCAATAAAGACTATGGGTATTGATCGCAGCTTTTCCTTGTTCGGTAGTGGCAAACTCCCCGATTAACTGAAGTGCCGGCATCATGGTTAGGAAGATGCCAATAAAAAGGAACGCGACCTCCATAATTGGATCAAACGAAAACTCATTTCTTTTCAACACTCTTTTCTCTGCCATTGCAAAACTCAAATAACCAACGGTTAGTTGAATCACTTCTCTGACAAACGAGAAACGGGTACCTTGAATTTCAATGGAGGGAATCCAGGGGAATATATTGGGGTCCAGAAATACAGCGAGGACAGCAATGCCTAAGAAAATAAAGTTGTTTTTTCCCGCTACAAGATATCTTCCGGAATAGTAGGTCGTAACCTGGTCAAGGTCTTTCTTGTTTCGGCTATCAAAGATGTAAAAGAATACCGATAGGGCCGCCATGGCAAATAGCCATTCCGGTAATACATAGACGATGGTCCATTCAAAAGGGACCCCTTTTAGAAAACCAAGAAATAATGGAGGGTCTCCAATAGGCGTTAGGCTACCTCCAAGATTACTGATGAAGAAAATAAAAAAGACAATTAAGTAAGGGCTGATTCTATCGCGATTCAGGCGAATGAAGGGCCGAATGAGCAACATTGAGGCGCCTGTTGTTCCAATTAAATTTGCAAGCATGGCGCCAACCAAAAGCAGGGTGAGGTTGGTTTTGGGGTTTCCTTCGAAGTCTGCTCGAATCATAATGCCCCCGGATGCAATGAATAGGGGGGTTAGCAGGGAAACAAAGGAAATATATTCTGCAAGCGCATGGACCGGGGCATGCGTATCGTGCAGAGCAATGAAATAGTAAGCCGCCACCAAAATACCAAGACCCGGTGCGATAAATTTGTAGTTATGATGCCAAAACTTTGGATAAAATAAAGGACCTGTTGCAATCATGGCAAGAAGCGCAATAAAGGGCAGCACCAGCCATCCCGGGGGAAGATTCCCAGGGTGCGCGCCATCTGAGGCATTGGCCAGGGTGGTTAGCAAAAAAGTCAAGAGGAGGCTTAGGAGATTTTTTTTCCAGGTCATGCGAGCAGAGCGTTATAGATATTAAGTGCAAGCCATAGTTGGCCTACAGAATAAAAATACATAAGGATTGAAACGGCGTTCGCCTCATTCAAGTTCTTTATCCAGGATTGAATCCGGAAATCGTCCATATTTCGGATAAAGAGCACTTTCTGCATCTTTCTTATCAGAAGTGAATACAGATAGGCATTTGAATTGGCTTTTGATGCGTTAAACCCAATCATCAGATGACGAATTTACGGAAATTACCTGACAGGCTATTGACCCGGGCTTTGTCTTGCTGTAGATTGGTACATTATGTTATCATCCAGATGGAAATTCCAGGTACTTAGGTGGTTTTCCGGGTTTGTAGAATTGCTCTTTCCAAAGGTTTGCCTTGCTTGTGGAGATGAGCTAGTTCCGGGAGAAGATTTCGTTTGCCTGCATTGCATGATGGATCTTCCCCCAACAGGCTTGTTGGGAAATCCTGCGCATAATCCCATTATGGATAAACTTGTCGGTAAGGTCTCTCTTTCCGGGGCAGTTGCCGTTTATTGGTTCGATAAGCATGCCGCAGTTCAGCATCTCATGCACGCCTTGAAATATAAAAAGCAGGCAGAATTAGGCATTCGTCTCGGGCGTTTAATGGGTGCTGAATGGCAGTACAATTGTCCAATGAAAGAAGCATTTGTATTAATCCCTGTGCCTTTACATCCAGCCCGACTCAGAAAGAGAGGGTACAACCAGGCAGAACAGTTGGCCCTTGGTTTTGCTGAAAAAACAGGTTTTCCTCTCGCACCCCATCTGCTTAAACGACGGGTAAACAATATTACCCAAACGGGTAAAACCAAAGAAGACCGGTGGCAAAATGTCAGAAGCATTTTTGAATGCACAGAATATATCCATCAACCGGTTATTTTAGTAGATGATGTCATTACTACCGGTTCAACCCTGGAGGCCTGCATAGCCGCCTTAAATCAAAAAGGTATCACCCGTATAGTTGTCTTAAGTTTTGCCGCAGCAAGAATACACCCCTAATCTGCAAAAAAATCAACGCCACCTCCCCCTCTGCCCTGAAAGGGCATCTCCCTTTTCCGACGACTTCAGTCGTTGGCATTTCCCCTTTCCGAAAACATCAGTAAATCCAAAGGTATCACCCGTATAGTTGTCTTAAGTTTTGCCGCAGCAAGAATACACCCCTAATCTGCAAAAAAAATCAACGCCACCTCCCCCTCTGCCCTGAAAGGGCATTTTCCTTTTCCGACGACTTCAGTCGTTGGAAGAAAAACTCAACGGCCGCTTTCTCTCCACAAAAAACACCACGCCGACAAACCCAACCGTTGTAAAGATTTTAAAGAGAACATTTTCCTCGTTACTTTGATTTATTTGTAAGATCAACAAGGATAATACAAAATAAAAGGCCAATCTTTCCAGGCGGTAGGGAATAGGATAATAGTGCTGACCTACCCAATAGCACACAATGGCCATTGCCGCATAACAAATTAATGTGGCCCAGGCAGAGCCCATGTAGCCCCATACCGGAATGGTAAAAATATTTATGATTAAAGTGAGCAATGCCCCCATTCCGGAGAATAAAATTCCAAATCGAGCTTGCCGCGTAATTTTATACCAAATCGATAAATTGATATAGGCTCCCAGAAAAATATTGGCCAGCAAAATTATCGGTACAATCTCCAATCCGCCCCAATAAGATTTAGGAATCAGCGTTTTGTGAAGTAGTCCGAATAAATTGAAGGATACAATCTCTTTGGAAAAAGAACTAATCATCAAAAAAACAATCAGGCACACCGAAATAAAATAATGAAATACCCGGGCAAAGGTTGGGCCGGAGTTTTTTTCCTCTGCGTGCCTGAAGAAAAAGGGTTCTGCAGCATACCGAAAGGCCTGAGTAATCAAGGCAATAAACATGGCTAACTTGTAACAGGCCGCATATTCACCAGTCATCTCAGCTGCCCGCATGGAGACACCGTGATATTCTTGCCCATCCGGCCACAGAAAACCAAGTAAAATTTTATCCAGGTTTTCATTCAGCGTTCCGGCAAGTCCTGCAATCATAATAAGCGATCCAAATCCCATCATGTCGCGCATTAGGCTGAATTCTGGTTTTAGGGTGGGGGGGAGATTACCGTATAGGGACATGCCCAGTTTGATGCCGGAGGCAAAAAAGTAAGCCCAGAATACCCCGCTAATTCCCATATTGAATACAAAAATGAAGAGAAGATTTAGGCTGATGTTGGTAAAAATGTTAAACAGGGAAATGGCTGCATATCGTCTGGGTTGTTCGTTGTAGCGAAGCTTCGCCATCGGAATCATAGACAAAGTGTCCAACACAATGGTACCGGTCAGAAGCATAATCAGTCCGGAGTATTGGGAATACTCCAGCCAGTTCGCAATCGTTTCATGGGAGACCAAACCAAACAAACCGAAGATTAGGCTAAAAAAACCTACAGTTACAAAGCTCTGACTATAGGCGATTCCCGAATTTTCTTTATTTGAGGCAAAACGGAAAAAGGCAGTTTCCATCCCGAAGCTAATCATCACAAGAAGGACAGAGGTATAAGCCAGGAGGGTGGAAAGAATCCCATATTCCCACTTAGCAAACTG
>CANHCC010000217.1 GCA_947459115.1 Bacteroidota bacterium
AATTTGTTTGTAAATCGTGGAGAGAAAATTGTTGAAACCCGAGGTCGGGCGGATGGCTCATTAAAAATTTATCAGGCACAGGAAAATGCCCTCGATACCGTTATTCCGGTTGTGGTGCTGATTAATGGCTCCAGCGCCTCGGCCTCTGAAATTGTTTCCGGTGTGATGCAGGATTTAGATCGGGGAGTGGTAATTGGGCAGAGATCCTATGGCAAAGGTCTGGTTCAGAACAGTAGGCCCTTATCCTACAATACTCAATTAAAACTCACCACTGCAAAATATTACACCCCAAGTGGTCGCTGCATTCAGGCGATTGATTATTCCCATCGCCGGGAAGATGGAACATGGGATAAAATTCCGGATAGTTTAATGACAGAGTTTAAAACCCGCCGGGGGCGTTCTGTCTATGATGGCGGAGGCATTGCTCCGGACATCGAAATTACCCCCCCCGAATACCACAGAATTACCCAGGAACTTGTATCTCAATTTATGATATTTGATTTCGCAACACAATTTCACAAAGCAAATCCCACTATTGCGCCTGCTAAGGAATTTAAGATTACAGAGCAGTTGTATGAGGACTTCATAAAGTTTACAGAAAGTCGCAAGTTTACCTATGTAACCCGTGCAGAAAAAGAATTAAAAGAGCTCAAAGGAGTTCTGGAAAAAGAAGGGTACTGGGATAAAATCAATCCTCAAGTCAGCAGTTTAGAAAACAACTTAACGGATAGCAAGAAAAACGATATTCGTGCCTACAGAAGTCAGATTGAAAAACTTCTAAAGGCGGAAATTGTAAGTCGCTATTACTATAAAGTAGGACGACTAGAATCCTCTTTTGGAACCGACCCTGAAGTGACGGCCGCTATCAACCTGATCAATGACCCCAATCGGTATAAAAGTATCTTGAAAAGATAAGACTTGGTTGGGGTTCAAAGAGATTATATAGCCTCATCTTATAGAATGCTGTATTAATCAAGGGCTGCGTCGGGCAGGAAACTTTAAGATTAGCAAGATATTTTATGGGTTTGAAAGATAACCCACACCCCGTCTTGATGTCACGAATAAATTATTCAACCGATTCTGAATCTAATGATTGAGCATACGCTGAATAAGTAAACAGCATTAACTGATAGGCATCAGGTTCAAGACTATTACCATCAGGCGTTTCGAAGACCAAACTATATTCCGCTAAGATGGGATCATTGGCTTCGACATCAATAAAATAATGTCCCGACCAACCCTCGAATATGCCGGGCAGAGCGGTCAGGCAAGCATGATAGCCTCTCTCCTTAAACCATTGAAGCTGAGGCTGAGCAGCTTGTTCACAAGCCTCTCGATTCAGGCGTTTGCGAGGATGAGTTGAAGCGTGAAAAATGCGCATCTCCAAAACGATTAAATCTCTTTTTCGCTCAGAAAAATACGCCTCTATTGATTTAATGATTTCCATAAGTGTAATACGAATTCCTTAAATATACGCAAGCGATTGAAATTATCACCTATATTGAGGATGAATACCCGGAACCTGCTCCATCTGATGCGGGCAACGCCTATGTTTTAAGGACAATAATCCAACGACGAACAAGGGAATTTATACAAAACCATAATGCATCAGTTGGAGTTTGTAGTTGGGCATGCCTACCCTTCCGAGGTGTCTGAAAATTAAAAAATCGGGTAATGCATGAAAACAGGCAATGACTATGAAACCTAGCATATAAAGGCAGCTTAGGAATAAATGCCCGCCTGAAAACATCCCGATTATTCAGGATATTATTTTTTATAGCCTGCCTTTTTCTTGTCGTCCGTATAATAGACAATCAAATCTGCTTCGTCTTTTGTTTTGACCTGAAATACAGTCATAGCGTCTTTAAACAACATAGGATTTTCCACGATGTACCACAACCCGGCACCAATAGCCTCTTCAAATTTATGAACCCTATAAACAAACAAGTTGGCCTCCTCCGGTTTTGAGGTTACAAAAACACGGTATTTCGCCTGCAAGGGATTCTTGATGAATTTAACTGTTTGACCGACGAGAGTTCCGATACTTAAAAAAGTACCTACAAACACGCTGATTAAATAAGGAGTCATGTTTTTAAAATAAGGGATTTAGCTAAATGCTATCTGGATTTATCAAAATTTCAACCGCGGTAATTGACAGCGCCACAGAAACTCCGGACCATATATTCTGGCTTTATGACACCGATCCGTGGGCCTCGATCTCTGCATTCCTTACCGGCCTAATAACAAGAAACAAATAGGCCAGAGCACCAACTGCTATCAACATCAAATACTGAGATGTATGAATAAGCAGCGCATACCCGGCACCGGTTTGTTGAGAGTAGCCAAATACGATAAAGGTCAGCTGACAAAAGAAATGAAACGCACCAACCCCACCGGGAACCGGTAAGACTATACCTATGCCACCCAAAATCATCACCATCATTGCGAAATAAAAATCAAGCCCGCTGGTATCCGGCAATGCATAAAAGCAAACATAATACTGGGCGATGTAACAGATCCAGATTAAGACGGTAAGGGCAATAAAAGTTCCGGGATTGCGTAGTTTTAAAATCCCCAGAACGGAAGTCCATAAACCCTCCAGAAACCCCAAGACTTTTCCTGCGATAGGATTGGCTTTTATGCGGGAATAATATTTTCTCAAAAACCAGAACATCATTAACCCTGTCAGGGCTAGAAGGCCTAAAAGAATGTATCGATTAGAATTAGAGCTACCCGTCTGAGCACCCATTGTTTCAGCCACAATTTGCATGAGGCGGTCATATTCCAATAAGAAGACCAGCCCGATAAAGCCCATCATTACCACCACATCAATCACGCGTTCCAGAACAACGGTGCCTAGTGCCACAGAAAAAGGCACACGATCGGATTTAAGCAGCATGCTGCACCGAGAAACCTCCCCTAACCTTGGCACCGCATTATTGGCCATATACCCTACCATGACGGAAGCAAAAGTATTCAGGGTATCGGTGGCGTAACCGGCTGGCTTGAGTAACATCTTCCATCTTACTGCCCGTAGAAAATGCGACAGAAGCGATACACCCAAAGAAGCCGCAACAAATACAAAATTGGCCTGCTTGAGACTCAACATAGCCTGATCCAAATCAATATTCCGGAATGTGAGAATTAATAAACCGGCGCCAATGCCCAGGCCGATGATATATTTAAGTGCGGGTAAGAGTTTCGTTTTCAATAGAGAAGCTGGAAATAAAAATGTCTGTTGTCCGGATAGAATGATTACGACCCGGACCATCTGAAGATTTACCTTGAAGCGAAATCAAAGAAAATAAAGGCTCGCCGGTTTGTGGGATATTACTCGTAACCCTGACACTGCAAGACTCTATAAGACGCGTTTGATTCACAGCACTAAAGTACTAAAACTTTGGGGGAGGGGCAATTGTGACGCATCAATATGCCTAATCTATAATCCCGATAAGCCAATGCCTAAGCATGCCTGGATAAACGCCTACGGAAATTATAAGGTGGCGAAAATCAATTGTGAAAAAATTATGGACTAATCTCAAGAAAAATCCGACAGAAGCGGGACAGTATGCTGAACCATTCAAACAAGCAAAGGATGTTCTAACATCAGATGATGGGTTACCCCGTTGTGCAGGATGCGCCCAAATTTCTTCAGGTACGCTTTGCCGTCATCTTTTGCATCTCTTTTTCCTTCATGAAGGAGATTAGAATCGGAATGATCCTACTGACTTATAAAATACTTCGCATCCTTATCATATCAGCTCTAATACTCGCTAACGATTTAGGGCTAGAAGAATTCCAGGATATAAAACGTAACAACACTCTGCGGCCAATAAACGTAATTGTTAAACAGAATGGAAAATTGAAGCATTAATCCTTCAATTTTTTTGTATGTGTTCTGTTCCTGGAAGTGCTAATGAAGGTGTTGGGCCTCACACCGGTGCGCGTGTCAATATTGTGGAATAGACAGCATAAAGCAAAAAGGAGAATAAAAATAGCGCCCACGGCAACAGGATGTGTTTGTAAAAAACTATTTTATTTTTGGAGGAAGCTTCCATTAATTTTTCAATGTGTAAGAAAGAATAAATTATGGATGTCAATATTGCCGGAATACCCAAAAAATCGAGTATTAAGTCTTTTTCCAATTGCGTATTCAGGATATGCGATACTTTCAGCATCATTCCCAAATAAACAATAAAGAGGGCGATGCTATTCACAATGTAGATATGAAGCAGCTTACTAAATTTCAATTCGGCCTCCTTCATCAAGTTGTATATTTGGATGAATAGTGAGATTAAAACACCAATAGTCCCTATTCGAAACAAATAATCCCCCCCAAATACAAACTGCATTTTCGCTACCCATGCAATAAACACTAAGCAGCTTGAAAAACAAAAAAGTTTTAATGTGAATTTCATAGTTTTA
>CANHCC010000218.1 GCA_947459115.1 Bacteroidota bacterium
CCGGTATTGCCAATTTGTAGCAACATGGGTGTTAAGATATTGCTGATGGCTGCAGAAGCGGTATGGGGTACGCGAGAGGCAATATTGGGTACACAATAATGGATAACGCCATGTTTAGTAAAAGTAGGATTCTTATGGGTTGTGGGTGAACTGGTTTCAAAACAACCGCCCTGGTCAATGGATATATCTACAATAACAGAACCTTCTTTCATTTCAGCAATCATTTCTTCGGTAACAATGACCGGTGTCCTGCCACTGGGTTTGAAGATAGCGCCAATTACGACATCTGCATTGGTGATGGCATCCTCAATATAATTTTGCTGACTGACGGCAGTATATACTTTTCGGCCAAGCACCATCTCTAATCTTCGCAAATGACTGATATTTTCATCAATGACTTTCACATCTGCACCCAGCCCCAGCGCAGTCATGGCGGCATGTGTGCCGGCAGACCCCGCGCCCAGAATAGTTACCTGAGCAGGCGGTACGCCCGTGATTCCCCCCAATAAAAGTCCCTTTCCCCCATTATGACTGGTTAATAATTCTGAGGCAATCAATATGGAGGAGGTGCCCGCTATCTCGCTCATCATTTGTAATAAAGGGAAAGAACCATCTTCAGAACGAATAAACTCAAACCCAATGGCGGTGATGTTTTTTCTTAATAACTCTTTCAAGAAATCCGGAGAAAGCGAACCTAAATGCACGGCCGAAATAATGGTTTTTCCCTCCTTCATTAATGCAAGCTCTTCCAATCCGATGGGTGTGATTCTTACGATGACATCACATTCCCGATAAATTTCAGAATGGTCATAGACGATAAAACCACCTACTTCTGAGTACGCCCTGTCCGGGTATTGAGCTGCTGCGCCGGCATCATGTTCTACCATAACGGTATGACCATTCATGACCAAAACCCCAACAGCCTCCGGAATCAGAGACACTCTATTCTCCTGTAGCGAAAACTCCCTCGGAATGCCTATTTTGATTTGAGCTTTATTCGAGAGGGCTTTTTTTTCTAAGACCTGAGGATTGGCCCAGGAAATCGGATGAATGGTTTCGGTCATAGGATAAAAGAGACAATTTGAACAGTTATATTTGAACGGGAAGAGGGGTGATTTGGATAATTCGATTTCCCTCTGTTTCGAGGGATAGGTTTAAATGCAAAGCGTTTTGGGGTAACCAGGAGAGAATCCTTTCCGGCCATTCAATAAAGCAATAGGATCCGGAATCCCAAAATTCTTCTAAGCCGAGACCAGTAGCTTCTTCTTCATCTTCCAATCGGTAAAAATCGAAATGATATACCGGACCTCCGGGCGACAAATATTCGTTGATAATCGAAAAGGTCGGACTTTTTGCCTGCTCCCGGGTTGACAGATAACGACAGAATGCCTGTACTAAGGTGGTTTTCCCGGCCCCCAAGTCTCCTTCCAGTAAAAAAATACGCGCTTCAGGATATCGCTGAAGAATCTCCGAAGCTACCCAATCTGTATCTGATAAGGTATGTATTGAGTAAGTACTTTTTTCCTGAATGTGCCTTTCTATCATGTTTCGTATAAATGAAATACCAAAGATTGAAGGGGGCTACCGGGGGGTTACATCAAAGAACTCGCCTCGAATGTCTCGATTCCGGTCTATGTGATCGTAATCTACTGTATTGGCATCTTTAAAGCGGGAAAGTAAATCCAATCTCCACCGGGGATTATTGGCTTCGCCGTATTTGGTCGAATGAAGCAATGGATATTCATTGGTGATGAGGTCATTGTCCGCAAACACAAAAATCACTCCGGGTTGAACCCCAAGTTTGTTATAGGTCCAAATCTCATAGGGTACGGTGTTGTTCATACTTGGGTAGGTTTGAACATCATTGGGGATCCCGTATTGTAAAAGGATTCTACCTCGGTCGGTTTCCCAACCATCTCTTAATCGAGACTTAAACTTCTGGTTGGCATACTGTATAAGTTTTTGAAATTCCTGCCATTGAGAAATATTGGTGTATTTCAGAGGTTCGTTCTTTCTTTTTTCCCAAAAGCCATAGAAATAGCTTTTCTTTTCTTCCGGGCTACTCAAGGTTTTCACAAAACTGAGTTCTGTGGCCGAGCTAATAAACCTCAGACAACTGATGTGATAATCCAGTTCTTTCTCCGGGTAACCGTAGGCCAGATCATATCGACTTACATATTCAGAGATACTCTGAACATCTTCCATGTCATTGTAAACAAAAAATTTACGGGAAGTATTGGCTAACACTTCGCGTTTGGAATTCATGATTTCAATGGACAAGACATAGGTTTGAGAGGGAAGATTGGAAATCATTAAGGTTCCCGTAAAAACATCAAAATCTGAAGGTTTCTTTTTTAGGGTATAAGTGTATTGTTCCAGGGTCTTCTCTGAATTTGCCTGCCGGATACTGGCAGAAATAAAATAGGGATCCGTTTCCAGTGTTTTGGTTCGATAGAGTTCCACATAAAAATTCATGGAGTCCTGACGAATAAAGGTGTTGTTCGAAACCAATGGCAAGTAATCTATTCCATCTGGTTTTGTCAAAATACCCGCCTTGTTGCTTTTACTTCTGGAAAGATAAAATTGTACATCACTAAATTCTGTTTGGGTTAGGTCAGCTTTGTTACACTCAAAATCCCGAATGGCGGTGATGGGTTTCGAATCCGGATGGTTTTGATCGGTCACCTTGGCCGATAAAATGTAATTCCCCGGTTCCAAATAATACCGATGCACATCCAGTAAATTATTGGAGGCTTTGGAGAGGTCGCTTGTATCAGGTATAGAACTACCCTCTAATAGATATTTTTCAACAACAGGATTTTGACCTTCTTTGGATAAAGTGAGTTCTAATAAAACTTTTGCCTGGAATAGTTTTTTACTATTCTCCTGATATTTGAGACTCATCCCATCGAGATATACATACACCTCGAGATACTTTTTTCCACTGGGATCTGTAAAAATATTCTGATCCAATATAAAGTCGATGTCCTGGGCTTTCAGCCCGGAAATTAGACTTAAACAAAACAGGGTGATTCTTAAAACAATCTTTTGCATACGACGCTATCCAAAGTTACGGACTTTATACTGGCTTGCCAAATCCCACTTTCAGGAGTGCGAAGAAACCAATGGGGACCTGTCAGTCAGGATTGTGTAGAAGATTACGCCCAAGCCTGCTAATTTTACAGAATGCTTCTACCGCCTTTGTTTTTTCCCCCGATTTTGTGGTTTGAAAAGGTGAAACACCTTTCTGTTAACGGGGCATTGGTCAAACAAAGTCTGATGAACCGGTGTTGGATTAAAAGCCCCGGTCAGCCATTGGCTCTGATCGTTCCGGTAGAACATATCGGTAGGCCAAGGTCCTTTGAGGAGACTCGGGTGGTGTACCGGGAAAACTGGCCCATCCGCATGGAAAGAAGCATTGAAACCTATTATCGGAAGTCTGCTTATTTTGAACATTATTTTCCTGAAATTCAAAAACTTCTCACTACGCGGTATGAGTTGCTGTCTGACCTGAATATGGCTACGGTACGCTTATTATATCAAGCCATTCATCGCCCCGTTCCGGAAATACGCCAAGAGCCTTTTCAATTTTTTGAAACGGATTTCCCCCCCAAGCCCTCAGCTTTTGTATCTGTTGAAAATGAGCGGTTTCAGTTGTATGGTAATTTTGTGTCAGGGCTCTCTTCTCTTGATATTTTGTTTCACTACGGATATATCTCTCAGGATTGAACTTGCATTTGAGTTCAGGGAAATCTTCCGCCACTTAATCTTATTCCTTAGTTTTGCATTATGGCCTTTGCCTTTCACAGCGATCCGGAATTATATTTTACGCATCAGTATGAGCATGCGAGAGATTTTGTGTTGCCCTACATTCGCCAATCCCTTCCGGTTGGAGAGGGAATGGAGGTCTTGGAAATTGGGTGCGGAGAGGGAGGGGTTTTGAAGGCTTTTCTTGAAGTCGGTTGCACCTGTCTGGGGATAGACCTCTCTCAGGATAAAATCGCTCATGGTAAAAAATTGCTGAGTGCCCCCATTTCAGAGGGAAAAATGGCCTTTATGGCCAATGATATTTATGAGGTCGAGACTGAAAAACTTCTGAATGGCAGATTTGACCTGATTCTGTTGAAAGATACGATTGAACATATCTTTGATCAGGAGAAGATTATTCGTCAAATGAAAGCCTTTCTTCGCCCGGGTGGTATGATATTTTATGGATATCCCCCCTGGTATATGCCCTTTGGAGGCCATCAGCAAATCACCCGAAGTAAATTACTGAGCCGTTTGCCTTGGTATCATTTATTGCCATCCCCGCTTTATC
>CANHCC010000219.1 GCA_947459115.1 Bacteroidota bacterium
TAGCATAAAAAAAACAACAGTGCTAAAACAGTGCTAAAACACCCCAATCGTAGAAAAATCCAATTTTTACAAGTCGCTGATAATCAATAAAAAATGCCCCTGAGTGAGGGGCATTTTTACTATGCGGAGAGAGAGGGATTCGAACCCCCGGAGGTGTTACCCTCAACGGTTTTCAAGACCGCCGCATTCGACCGCTCTGCCATCTCTCCGGGGTCAAAGATACGGCAATATTTCCTTGGTTCAGGCAGAGAAACGCAAGTTTTTTTTGCCTCATTTTCAGGATTATAACAAGCGTACCTTGTTTTTCTTGTGGATACAGGCTGCAGTATCACCCGATTTTCGTCAATAATCAGAGGGATATTTCTCTTCATTGGGGCATAAACTTTAGCATTTTTTGACAAGGACACCTTGTCAAATCCGTGACGCACAACTCACTTTCTTGAGCAGAGGCATAAGGGTAGGGTATTAACCTTTCATACTCAACCCAATTCTCTTCCGGCGAACATCCACTTCCACGACGGTGACTTCTACCCGTTGTCCGGGCTTGACCACATCCGCCGGATTGCGTACAAAACGATCGGCTAATTGAGAAATGTGCACGAGGCCATCCTGATGCACCCCCACATCCACAAAGGCCCCGAAGTTGGTCACATTGGTAACGATGCCCTTGACTTTCATGCCGATTCGTAAATCCTCCGGTTTGTGTACGCCTTCGGTAAACTGAAAGGCTTCGAAGGTTTCTCTTGGATCTCTCCCGGGTTTGGCGAGTTCTTTCAGAATGTCCTGCAGGGTCAGAAGGCCGGTTTGTTCTGTTACATATTTTTGGGGCTGTATCTTTTTGTGTAGATCCGGGTTGGCTACTAAGTCCTGAATGTCACAGCTCAGGTCTTTTGCCATTTTCTCTACCACGGCATAGGATTCCGGGTGCACCGCACTATAGTCGAGTGGATGAGTTGCATTTCGGATTCGTAAGAATCCGGCAGCTTGTTCGAATGCCTTCTCTCCCAGTCTGGATACCGCTTTCAATTCCTGCCGACTTCTGAATGGTCCATGCAGCTTGCGATGCTCCACAATGTTGGAAGCCAAAGACGGGCCAAGTCCGGAAACATAAGACAACAACTCTGCACTGGCGGTGTTCAATTCAACCCCAACCTGATTGACACAGGACGCGACGGTTTCATCGAGTTTGTCTTTTAACGCTACCTGATTCACATCGTGCTGATATTGCCCTACGCCGATGGCTTTGGGATCAATCCGAACCAATTCAGCCAGGGGGTCCATAAGTCTTCTGCCTATGGAAACGGCCCCTCTTACGGTCAGGTCTTTATCCG
The DNA here is from genome assembly GCA_947459115.1 of Bacteroidota bacterium. Taxonomy (GTDB): domain Bacteria; phylum Bacteroidota; class Bacteroidia; order J057; family RFSG01; genus CANHCC01. The sequence continues at coordinate 1,332 of CANHCC010000219.1, forward strand.
GAAATTCCTGCCTGGCGGTTTCGGATGCGGAGAATACAGAGGCCCCGCTTTCATTCACCATAACCACGACAACCGAGGCGGGTATAGAGAGGGCGCGCACAAAGGATTCGGTCTCTCTGCCCGCTGTGCCATTCCCAATGGCAATGGCTTCGACCTGATATTTGTGTATCCAATCCATGACGGTCTGACCTGCCTGTTGGGTAGATCCTGTATGCGGGTAAATGACCGTATCATCCAGGAGATGGCCCTGAGCATCCAGCATGACCATCTTACAACCGGTCCTCAATCCCGGGTCAATGGCCAGAGTTCTTTTTTGTCCCATAGGCGCTGCCATGAGGAGTTCTCTTACATTTTCCGAAAATACCCGAATGGCTTCAGCATCGGCTTTCTCTTTGAGCGCCTGACGGATTTCGGTTTCCATGGAGATTTTCATCAGACGCTTATAGGCATCTTTGGAAGCAAGTTTGACTTGATCGGCACTTTCCTCTTTGCCCTGAACAAACATGCGGTTTAAGATTTCAAGCGCGTCTTCTTCTGAAGGACTGATGTCAATGTAAATGATGCCTTCAGAGGCGGCTCTGAATAAGGCCAATACCCGATGGGAGGGCATTTTATGAATAGGCTCCTGACGGTCAAAGTACTCTTTGTATTTTTCACCTTCCTCTTCTTTGCCGGTGAATACGCCGGTTTTCAGAATCCCTTCTTTCATAAAAAGATTCCGGATTCTACCCCGGGCCACTGCATGTTCGTTGATGTGCTCGGCAAGGATATCTCTTGCACCAGCCAGGGCTTCGTCTATTGTGAGGACTTGTTTTTCTGCATCAATATATTTCTCTGCCTGAGCCAGAACATCTCCGGGCTTTTGTTTGAGCAGCCAATCCGCTAGAGGTTCAAGACCTTTTTCTTTGGCAATCTGGGCGCGGGTTCTGCGCTTGGGTTTATAGGGGAGATATAAATCTTCCAGACGGGACATGGTATCCGCGGCTTCAATTTCTTGTCTGAGGGCATCTGTGAGTTTGCCTTGCTCCTCTATGGTTTTGAGGATGGTTTCTTTGCGTTTTTCTAATTCTGTCAGTTGTTTATGTCGGTCCCGGATTTGTGTGATTTCCACCTCGTCCAGGCCCTGGGTTTTCTCTTTACGATAACGGGCAATAAAGGGGATCGTCGCCCCTTCGTTAAGTAAATCAAGGGTCTGTTGAACTTGTGTGGGCTGAAGGGTTAATTCCCGGGCAATCTGCTGGATAAGTGACATAAGATAAAAATCGATGCAAAAATAACCAGGATTGGGTGAATTTGGGTTGGTTGCATCCCCCTTTTTTATGGATAAATCCTAACCACTTAAGGTTGAGGAAATAGAGTAGGGGAATGCCGGTGACAGAAGAGGAATTGAATTTAATGAGACAATAAATTCTATTTTTGACCTGTGGAAATCCCCGAATACCTTGAGGTAAAAACGCCTGATGCCAAAGCCTTTCAAGATTTAGTCAGGCTGGCAAAGATCATCTTTAAAATGACTTTTGCTCATACGGTATCAGAAGATCAAATGCAGGCCTATCTGGATAATACTTTGAGTGAAGGTCAAATGGGTCTGGAGGTTATGAATCCGGAGGCTTATTTCTTTTTAGTCCTCTTGAATGGGCAAGCGATTGGATATTTCAAATTGAATACCGGTAGTGCCCAGACCGAATCCAGGCCTGAGGACCAGATGGAGATTCAGCGGTTTTATTTGCACCCGGCATACCATGGAACGGGCATTTCGGCCCACATGATGCAAACAATTGAAAATTTGTCCCTGCTGCAAGGAAAGGCTTTGTTGTGGTTGGGGGTTGCGGAGGATAATTTACCTGCGGTGAGGTTTTATACTAAACAGGGGTTTGTGCAGAAAGGACTGCATCCCTTTGATTTTGCAGGGGAGATTCAATGGGACCTTTGTATGGAAAAAGACCTGGCCCAATATAAGCAAGGATTATAATTCCATGTCGCCGCTTTGACCACTGTCTCTTCTGGATGGACCGGTCCTTCTTTTAAATAAAGAGTAATCTACCTCTCCAAATTTCCAGGTTACATTGATTCTGAAAAATCGGGTCTGCCGTCTTCTGGCGTATTCCTGACGAAATATTTCTGTTTCGTAAATACCGCCGAATCTTCTGGTATTAAAGACATCATTCACCGATGCATTCACCGAGAATTTTTTTCCAAAATCTTTATTGAGGGTCGCGTCAATGGCATAGACTTCAATCGTCTTACCCTGAGGGAGCATTCGCGGTGCTTCGTAATCTCCATTCACCTGAACAGTCAGACCTTTTGAAATTCTGTAGGTAAGCATGGCTTTTGCATTCCAGGTAATGCCTGAATTTTGAAGGTTTGTATTGCCCTGACTGGCGGAGATGCTCATATAATTGACATTCCCCGAAAGGGTAACATCTATTGGTTTAAAGACCGTATATTTTAAGGAAGATTCTGTACCAATGGATTGGCTGTTATTCCCGTTAATAAATGAATTTACTAAAACGAGAGAGTCTGCAGGATCTCTGTAAACAAAGGCGGTAATAATATCTTCGTTATATCTTCCAAATACGGATAAAAAGAAATTGCCTTTTTTCAGGGGTTTGTTCCAGTTGAGTTCCCCAAGGTTTATGAACTCAGGGGCAAGTGCCGGATTACCGATGGAATAACTCTGTCGGTCTGCAAACATAATAAAGGGCATTACTTGCCGATGGTCAGGTCTGCGTATTTTTCTGGAAAAGTTAATTTGAAATTCGGCATTATGTTTTAGCGGCCGACTGAGGTATAAGGAAGGAAACAGGGCTTTTTGCAAATCCTCACGTCCATTGGGATATAGATAACTGAAGTTTAGATCCCGTTCTTTCATTTTTGCTTCAAAAATGGTTTGCTCGTAACGCATCCCAACGGCATAACCCCAATTCCATATCTTACCGACATAATTTAAATACGCGGCATGCACCTGATCCAGGA
>CANHCC010000220.1 GCA_947459115.1 Bacteroidota bacterium
CATATTCTAGACCTTCAGGGTCGCAGGCTACTTTCAGGAATTACAGAAGGCGAAAGAACAGAAGTAAGCCTGAATGGTTTTTTACCGGGCTTTTATTTAGTTCAAATGGATGCCGAAAATGTGTTGCCTCAGCGATTAATTGTTCGGTAAGGCGTCTCTATGAATGTGCCTTCTTGTGTTATGCCATTTTTCCAATTATGATTTTTTAAGGTATTAGCACTTATTGGTCGGAGTGGAAATATGGGGGGACTGAATCCCGGGCGTATATTCCACACAAGGGCATTTTCTCTTCTGCCGATGAGAGACCTTTTTCCGATGATACTTGTATCGCTTTTTTCTTCCATGTCCTTTCTTTGTGGCGCAGTGCAAATGGGGGAAAACCAAGACACAAGCCAGTAGTAGGAAAAGTAGGATTCTAAATTTTGTCTGCAATTTAATCATGCACATAAGTGACCCTACGAAGTTACAGTTTTAAATATATTTCTGGAAGAAGGGAATGGATTCTCCCTTAGATTTGTAAGATAAATCATGACTCTGGAAGAATTTCTGACGAAAAAGAAAATACATTGTCCTTCTTTCAAGGAAGCATTGCCACAGGAATATGCTCGTATGGAGCTTTATTTTGCCGAATGTGGACCTAAATCATTTGATCACTTTATGAAGTTTCATTTTAATGAGTGGAGGTTACGGTTTCCAATACCCCCAACCCCATCCCCTACAAAATGAAATGTGTAAAGAATCATAGACTTTAGGCTATTTAAAAACAGATTCATTTTAGGGGAACACGATTCATTCCATCGGTTCTGCCATTCTCTCCGGTAGAATAGGACTAAAACAATTCAAGGTATATTGTAATTTTACAACTTAGTGGGTTTTTAATAAGATGAAAAAAATAGATTATACAGTGCATATGCTGGCCAATGGCTTGAAATTGATCGTGCACGAGGCCAGTCATATTCCAAGAGTGAATGTAAACTTACTCTATCGAGTGGGGGCTAAAGACGAGGATCCTAACAGAACCGGATTCGCCCATCTTTTTGAGCACCTTATGTTTGGGGGGTCCAGGAACATTCCTTCTTATGATACGCCATTACAAAAGGCCGGCGGAGAGAACAATGCCTTTACAACAAACGACATTACCAATTATTATCTTAATCTGCCTGCTCACCATCTGGAAACTGCATTTTGGCTGGAATCGGATCGCATGCTGGAGCTGGATTTCTCTCAAAAAAGTTTGGATGTTCAGAAAAGTGTGGTAATTGAAGAATTCAAGCAGCGTTATCTCAATCAGCCTTATGGAGACGCACACTTGTTGCTTCGTCCTTTGCACTATAAAGTTCACCCTTATCGCTGGCCAACAATCGGTAAAGAAATAAGTCATATAGAAGAGGCAACTTTGGATGAAGTTGTTAATTTCTTTTATGGATTTTATGCGCCTAATAACGCTACCCTTGTTGTTACCGGGGATGTCAAAACAGCTGAAGTGGTTCGCTTAGCTGAAAAATGGTTTGGCGAAATTCCATCCAGAACGCTCAAGAAAAAATTATTGCCGATAGAACCTATTCAAACCGAAGCTCGGATTGAGACGGTATATCGAGAGGTTCCGTTAGCCGGTGTTTATAAAGCCTGGCACATACCAGAGCGCACGCACCCCGATTATTATCCCCTGGATTTAATCACAGATTTGTTGAGTGGCGGTAGAAGTGGCAAGTTATTTCAGTACATGGTTAAAGAAACCGAAATTGCTCAAAGTGCAGCTGCTTTTTCCTGGAATGCCTACGACCCCGGAATGATTTCCTTAGATGGGAAAGTGGCACCCGGTCATTCTCTCGAAGCCTATGAGGATGGGGTTCGCAAGGTCCTCGATAATTTAATGGATGTCAGTGAAAAAGATTTACAACGCGTTAAAAACAAAGCAGAGGCAACGGCTGAAACGGAGTTTACTACCCTAATGAACATAGGACTTTCACTCGCTATTTATGACAGCCTTGGCGATCCTGAAATGGTTAATCAGGCCTTGGATCATTATCTGAATGTCTCCCGTGAAGATATTCACCGGGTTGTTCATCAATATTTAAGGCCAGAAAATTGTTCCACTCTGTATTATTTACCTAAATGAATCCCATTGACAGAACCCGGGCCCCTCAGGCAGGCGCCATGCAATTAACCCCCTTTCCTACTATTTTTAGGGATACATTATCAAATGGTATTCCCATAATTCATATTCCATTTGGCCGCGAGGATCTCACGGAAATACAGGTTATTTATCGTGCAGGACATTCTTTCGAAACTCAGTCCGGGATAACCCAGGTAACAGCAAGAATGATGCAGGAAGGCAACAGAAGCTATGATAGTCTTGGATTTGCTGAGATTTTGGATTTTTATGGCGCTTCCTTGGACATTGAGTCCGGCTTTGAATCCACTTCTTTTTCTCTCACAACGCTTACAAGGCATTTAGATAAAACATTGGAACTGCTTCAGGAAATGTTGTTTCATCCCACTTTTCCTGAAAAAGAATTTTCCCAATATCTTCAACGCAGTTTGCAACAGTTGAATGTAGAGGAAAAGAAAACCGGATATATTGCCAGAAGAAACTTTACTCGGTTGTTGTTTGGTAAGGATCATCCCTATGGTCGAATGACCGGAAGAGAGGAATTAAGTGGGATTGAGCATCATCACTTGAATGCCTGTTATCATACATTCTTTCGTCCCGGTCCTGCAGCCATAATTTGTTCAGGAAGTTATGATCGGGAGATTTTAACCGATAATCTGAACCACATGTTTGGAAAGATGACGATAAGTTATCACGAACCTGTGTCTCATGCTAAAAGTTTATTGTTTACGACCATTGCCGGAACTCATGCTTATCCTCTTGCTGAGTCTATGCAATCCACCATCAGAGCAGGCGCCCCTTCTATTTCCAGAGACCATGCGGATTACTATCCGCTCTTAATGACAACAATTATTCTTGGTGGTTATTTTGGATCCCGTTTGATGAAGAATATTCGAGAGGACAAGGGCTATACCTATGGCATCGGCTGTTCGCTCAATTCTCTCCGATATGCAGGTTACATTTCAGTCGGTACAGATGTCGCACATGAGTTTGTAGATCCTTGTATTCAGGAAATCCTACATGAGGTTCATCTTATTAGAGATGAGTTGGTATCATTTGAAGAGTTGGAAACAGCCCGAAATTATTTTTTGGGACTGGTGCTTTCTCGCAGGGAAACCTTATTTCAATTGGGAGAGACGGTAAAGAATTCTTGGGTAAACGATTTGGATTTAAAAAATCTGGATCGTGTATTCAAAGAGATTTCTGACTTAACGCCCAACGATATTCAGAGTCAGGCGAGAAAATATCTGAATCCTGCTCAATGGGTTTGGGTGATTTCAGGTAGAACAAAATAAAATAACCAATTATAGAATGATTCAATCCATGACCGGCTACGGCGCCGGAAGATGCGGAAATTCGAATGCTACGGTGCAGGTGGAATTAAGATCTCTGAATAGTAAGTTTTTAGAAGTCTTTATTAAAATGCCCTTTCAGGATGCAGTAATAGAAAATGAAATTCGTAGCATGATTTCCCGGGAGCTTTCCCGGGGTAAATTATCCGTAATAATATCCTTGGAAGGGGAGGCCTTGAGTACAACTCAACAAATTGATGAAAAGGCATTTATTGCTTATTATCATCAACTCCAACAAGTAGTAAAAACTTCCGGGATTAAATCCAAGCTAAAAGTATCCGATATATTGGGTTTGCCTGGCGTGGTGCATTCCAATGATTCACAAGGGGAAGAATCTTTCAAAGCCCCATTAATGGTTGCTTTGGCACAAGCATGTCAGGTTTTGCAGGAAAATCGAAAAACAGAGGGACATGTGTTAGAGCAGGACATGGCCATGCGTTGTGGTTTGATTGAGCAATATTTAAAAGCTGTTTCGCCTTTTGAGGAGGCTCGCACGCAAACCATTCGTGCACGCATGCAACAGCATCTTAGAGAGTATCTTGGCAGAGAGGACATTAATCAGGATCGATTTGAGCAAGAGTTGATTTTTTACCTGGAGAAGTTGGATGTAACAGAGGAAAAAATTCGTCTTCAGGCACACTTAGATTATTTCAGGAAAACCATGGAAATCGAGGAAATGCCCGGAAAAAAATTAGGCTTTATAACGCAGGAAATGGGTCGTGAAATCAATACGCTTGGTTCAAAAGCAAATGATGCTTCGATTCAAAAACTGGTGGTTGGGATGAAGGATGAGTTGGAAAAAATTAAAGAACAAACGGCAAATA
>CANHCC010000221.1 GCA_947459115.1 Bacteroidota bacterium
TTCGTGGTATTCCGGGCCGGGGTTTCCGAGGCAGACAATCAGAAATTTCATGGGATAAAAGAAGGCGTAAAGATACAGATTCCTGTAAGTTAATTGTATGCCTTTGCTTAGGGTAGGCAACCGCTTGGGGTAAGCAAATACTATAGCCCTAAAAATAAAACATCCCGAAGAGTTGCCTCTTCGGGATGCTTTATATCATTCACCTTTTAATTATTTTTTTGCAGGAGCAGCTTCAGCTGCCTTATCGCCACGAAGACTTCTTGGAATGTCTATCGTTACAACTGCCGCAGAGGCTGGTGTAATGATTTGAATACCTTCAAAATTCAAATCTTTAACCTTGATAGTTTTGCCCAGTTCGAGTTCAGAGATATCTACATTTACGCGCTCAGGAAGTTTGGACAATAGCCCTTTTACTTTGAGTTTGCGAAGTTTTTTTACGAGCGTTCCTCCAGCTAGTACCCCTTTAGAGTTACCAAGAAAATTAATAGGAAGAGATACTACTACCGGGTTGGCTTCAGACACACCGTAGAAATCGGCATGCATCGGCGCATCACTCACGGGATGGAATTGAGTTTCCCTCAACACCGCTTTGTGGGTATTGCCATCAATATTGAGATGAACCAGATGCGTATCGGCAGAATGCAGAAGCTTTTCGAGCTCCAGATTGCTGACGGTGAAGTGCACAGGCTCAGTCTGGCCGTGGTACAATACAGCTGGAATTTGTCCCGCAGTACGGGAAGTTTTTGCTGTAATGGCTCCGACTTTGGCGCGGATCTGACCTTGTAGTTCAAAAGTTTTCATTTTTTGGTATTAACTAACGAATAGAGAACTGATAGATTCGAAATTGTGAATTTTCCGGCAGGCTTTGGAAAATAAGGGGGCAACAGATAGCACCCGAATTTTAGGAGATACTTGCTTTAGAGGAATGGTGTCTGTGACAACAAGTTCTACTAATTCAGAATCTTCTACCTTTTTGACCGCGTCTCCGGAGAGAATTGGATGTGTGACGAAAGCTCTAACACTTCTGGCACCTCTATTTTTCAACTCACCGGCGGCCTTACACAAGGTGCCGGCTGTATCCACGAGGTCATCCACTAAAATGATATCTCTGCCTTCTACTTCTCCAATTACCTGCATGGATGCTACCTGATTTGCGCGTTCTCGATGTTTATCAATAACAGCGATTTCGGCTTTCAGGGCTTTAGCATAAATTCGGGCTCTGTTAACGCCTCCCATGTCCGGCGCACAAATGGTGAGCTGTTCGGTGGGGATGTTCTGTCGCACAAACGGCAAAAACACCGCAGAGGCGTCGAGATGGTCAACCGGAATGTCAAAGAACCCTTGAATCTGTCCGGCGTGGAGATCCATCGTGATTAGACGGGAGGCTCCGGCGGCAGTGAGTAAATTCGCTACCAATTTGGCACCGAGGGATACTCTGGGTTTGTCTTTTCTATCCTGCCGGGCATATCCAAAATAAGGGATAACCACATTAATGGATTTAACCGATGCTCTTTTTGCTGCATCTATCATCAGCAAAAGCTCCATCAGGTTATCCGCAGGGGAAAAGGTGGACTGAATTAAAAACAAATCACATCCACGCACAGATTCATTATAACTGGGTTGAATTTCACCGTCATTAAATCGTGACAATGATACTGAACCCAAAGGGCAGCCATACAACTCTGCAATTTTCTCAGCCAAATACGTGGAGGCTGTTCCAGAAAATATTTTGAGTTGGTAGGCCATACTTTTTAAGTTGTTGCCCAGGGAGGATTCGAACCCCCACTAACGGGACCAAAACCCGCTGTCCTGCCTTTAGACGACCGGGCAATTCCGGTTTGAGGATGCAAAGATACACAGATTTTTATTTTTCAAAAAATCGAATGTAATTTTTGTGTTTGTGACTGATTTTCAAACCAATATTTTTTTTAAGCTATCAAACAGGCCTACATCAGGACCCGGTTTCACCACTTGAAGTGTATGGAGATGAAAAAATTTAGTGGGTTTCCGGTAGATTTTTCACATGATTTAATATTTGTAAATGCCGTTTAAACCTTAATAATTACCGTTCGGCAATCTCATCAAATTAAAACTCAAAACCTTTTGTTGAAACGTGCACAATCCGTAATTTTGATATAATTTAAAGAGATAATACATGCAATTTCCTCTTCATCACATGAATCATCGCAGCAAATCCCTTTTTGAGGCTATTCAAGCAAAATTTGCATTGGCCTGTGCCTTGTTCTTTGGATTCACCACTCTTCAGGCTCAACCCTGGGTGGAGGGCTTGGATCTTAATGACCCTAATGTGACCTTTTATCAGGTACAACAAAATTTTGATCAATACTGGGCGAATCGTCCGGTTGAAAGAGGAAAAGGGTGGAAAGCCTATAAGCGTTGGGAAGAATTTATGGCACCCAGAGTCTATCCGACTGGTCGCTTCTTCAATCCTAATCGTGCTTACCAGGAATACAATACCTGGCTTCAACAAAACGGTCAGGGCATGAACACCCAGGCAACAGCCAACTGGCAGTTGATGGGGCCAACTCAGGTTCCCGGTAATGGTGGTGGTGCAGGTCGATTGTCTGCAATTGCGTTTATGCCAGGCAATACCCAGACGATTTTTGTGGGTGCCCCGGCTGGTGGCCTATGGAAATCCACCAATTATGGTGCTACCTGGACGCCTATGACAGATCAACTTCCGACCCTTGGCGTCTCTGACATTGTGATTGATCCTAACAATACCAATACAATTTATATTGCAACCGGTGACCGTGATGCAGGCGACACTTATGCTGTCGGGGTAATGAAATCCACAGATGGTGGTACTACCTGGAACAATACCGGCATGAACTGGAATGTTACACAGGCGCGCACGGTAAATCGTCTGATTATGCATCCGGCCAATTCTCAAATATTAATTGCGGCTTGTAGTAACGGTATTTGGAGAACCACCAACGGCGGTACTACCTGGACCCAAACCCAGACCTCCGGTGACCACAAGGATATGGAGATGAATCCTAATAATGCAGATACAATTTACGCTGCGTCATCCAATGTGATTCGTCGTTCTGTGAATAATGGTGTTACCTGGACTACTATGGCAACTGTAAGTGGGGTAAATCGAATTGAGTTTGCCGTTTCCCCTGCCAATTCTTCTTATGTCTATGCATTGTGCTCAAAATCCAGTGACAATGGATTTCATAGTCTAAGGAGGTCCACTGACCGTGGTGCTACCTGGACGGTAATGTCTACTTCTCCCAATATCTTCGGTTGGAATACAACCGGGTCAGATTCTGGTGGGCAGGGGTGGTACGACATCTCTCTTGCTGTTAGCCCAACAAATGCGAATTGGATAATCGCAGGTGGTGTCAATCAATGGCACTCCACCAATGGGGGAACCAATTGGACAATGAACGCCCACTGGTATGGTGGAGGTGGTAAGCCATATGTACACGCCGATATTCATGTCCTACATTTTGAGCCGGGTAGTTCCAGCATCATTTATTCCATGAATGATGGTGGGATTTTCCGAACAACTAATTCAGGCACAACCTGGACAGATTTGTCTTCTGGTTTATCCATCGCCATGATGTATGGAATCAGTAACAATCCAGCTGTCTCAACTACAGTTTGGGCAGGTCATCAGGATAATGGAACCAATCGTTTACAAACAGGAACCTGGAGTCAGAGAATTGGAGGAGATGGTATGTGGTGTTTGAATTCTCATACAAATACGAATACGGTATATGGTTCTTTATATTATGGGGATATTCAGCGTTCTACCAATGGAGGAACCAGCTTTACTCAGGTAGCAGGAAATGGGGTGAATGGTATTACAGAAGACGGGGGCTGGGTCACGCCTTATATACAGGATCCAAACAATGCTTCCATTTTGTATGCGGGGTATAATCGGGTTTGGAAAACGACTGATGGAGGAAACGCCTGGACGGTGGCTTATGCTATCCCCGGTACCTCCAAAGTGGTGGCGATGGATATGTCCGCTAATAACGCCAATGTGGTTTATTCTGCCAAGTCTAATAAAATGTATCGCAATACCACTGATATTACAGCAGGTTTGCCTGTCTCATCGGCCTCTATTACCTACATCAGGGTTGATCCGGCGAATGAAGATCGCGTATGGGTAACTTTCTCCGGCTTCTCAGCAGCCAATAAAATTTTCCGTACGACAGACGGCGGAAGCACCTGGACCAACATTACCTATAATCTTCCCAACCTTCCTGCCAATTGTGTAGAA
>CANHCC010000222.1 GCA_947459115.1 Bacteroidota bacterium
ACATTGCCAAGTATGGCGGCAAGGTGGTTATCGCAACAGAAAAAGAAAGAAAATAAATTCTGCAATTAACTTAGTCAAATGAGTAACATCTCTTCCACCTATTTGGCCAAACTGGATGCTGAGGAAAAACGCATCCGGCGGAAGAGTATTGCATTGACTTTTTTATCGTTTTTAGTAATCGGTGTATTAAGTTGGTTTTGGTTTGCCATGCTGGCCTTATTACCTCCACCTGAGGAACAACAATATGAGATCGTCGGGAGCATTGATTTTGGAGATTTATCAGAGGGGAGTCAGGAAGTCAATTCTTTTGATCCCGTTGTTGAGAACGCAAATCCTAATCCTGTGAGTCAAGAGGTTCAAACGCCTGTGAAAGAGGTTGTGACTCCGGTTGAAGAAGTCATTACGACAACTCAGCCCTCCGAAACTCAGGTTACGCCAGTAGAAGAAAAAAAGAAGAAGGTGATAGACTGGAGTATGAAAAGTGGTGGCGCCAATGATGGTAAATCCAATCAAGCAGGTAACAAGGGCTCTCCTGATGCCAAGGAGTTAAATCCGGATGGCATGTATGCTTTTGGAAGTGGTGCAGATGGATTGCAAGGCAGAAAGATACTGGAACAACCTAAACCGGAATATTCATCTCAGGACGATTCCCGTATTACCTACCGCATTGTCATTGCACCAACTGGAAGAGTTGTCGAGGTTACCCCGGTAACGATGAGTTCTGCGCATAACCTGACTCAGGCGGGAAGGGATGCGCTTCGGAAATGGCGTTTTAATGATATTTCGTCAAATCCTTCCGCTAAAAATCAATCCTTAAAAGTTACCATCACTTTTAAATTGCGTTAAGTCTCATGAATTTTCAGGAGGTTCTAGCGTACTTATATAGTTCCTTGCCTATGTTTCATCGGGTGGGGCCGGCTGCTTATAACAGGTCTTTAGATAAAACGCTGTCACTGTTGACCCATCTTGGTAATCCCCATGCTAATCTAAAATATATCCATATTGCCGGTACAAATGGGAAAGGCTCTGTTTCTTCTATGCTTTCTGCTATTCTCACGCAGGCGGGTTATAAAACCGGATTATATACTTCTCCCCATCTTATCGATTTCAGAGAAAGAATTCGGGTAAATGGCAGTATGATTGATGAAACATATGTCGTTGATTGGATTGAGCAACACAAACCTTTCCTGGATGAACTCCAACCCAGCTTTTTTGAAACCACGGTTGGATTGTGCTTTGATTATTTCCGACATGAAAACATTGATATTGGGGTCATCGAAACGGGTCTCGGGGGTAGAATAGATTCCACCAATGTAATTACGCCTCTGCTTTCCATCATCACCAATATTTCATGGGATCATGCAGATTTGTTGGGAGATACGCTTGTGAAAATTGCAGGAGAAAAAGCAGGGATAATTAAACAAGGGATTCCTATCCTCTCCGGTACTACAGAACCTGAAATCATAGAGGTTTTCCGGGAACAATCCTCTGCCGTTTCCTCACATGTGTTGCTCGCATCCGATTGCTGGAAACTATTGAAATATCAATGGGACGGAGGAAAGGCCCACTGGCAATTCATGGCCACTGCAAGTCAGGAAATACTGGAGATAGAAACGGACTTGCCTGGCGAATATCAAAAAGAAAATCTTCCGGTTGTCTTAACAGCAGTGGATTATTTAAGAGAGATTGGCTATGATCTATCCATTCAAAATATTCGATCGGCCTTGTCACAAGTTAGAATTTTAGCAGGTCTGAGAGGGCGAATGGAAAAACTATCTGATTCTCCTATTTTGATTGCTGATACAGCTCATAATGAGGCCGGAGTTAAGATGGTCATGCATCAATTACAAAACATAGCACACGAGAATATAAAGATTGTTTGGGGCATGGTAGGGGATAAGGATAGAGGAAAAATCTTACCCTTACTGCCGGTTCACGCTACTTATTATTTTGTAAAACCTAATCTTCCCCGAGGGCTGGAAGCAAAGACCTTAGAAGCAGAGGCCTCCCTCTATGGGCTTCGGGGCAAAGCATTTTCTTCCGTTATGGAAGGCGTTCAAACTGCCCTGCACGAGGCCCATTCTCAAGATCTTGTGTTTGTAGGGGGAAGTACTTTTGTAGTAGGCGAATTTCTTGGGGCTTATCCTGAATCCTACTGAAATCTCAAATGCTTCACGGACTCACCGGAGTTTTTGAGTTCTCGCAAGGCTTCAACACCCATCTTAACATGTAATTCCATAAAATTCCTGGTAACCTGTTGATCACTGCTACTCGTTTTTACCCCTTCAGGCGTCATCGGATTATCCGACACCAACAATAAGGCTCCACGCGGGATATCATTGGCAAATCCGGCAATAAAGACAGTTGCCGTTTCCATATCAATCCCTATACATCGCATCTCTTTAAGCTTTTCTTTGAAGAGGCTATCATGCTCCCAAACTCTGCGATTGGTTGTATAGATGGTGCCGGTAAAATAATCCTGATGGTTCTCAATAATGGTCTGAGACACGGATCGCTGCAAACGAAATGAAGGCATGGCTGGCACTCTCGGATCGCAATAATCGTCTGAAGTACCTTCTCCCCGAATGGCAGCAATGGGCAAAATCCAGGAACCCAAAGGGGTATTTTTTTTCAGCCCGCCACATTTACCTAAAAATAAAACAGCCTTAGGCGCAATGGCACTCAGTAAGTCCATAATTGTGGCTGCATTTGCACTGCCTATTCCAAAGTTGATGATGGTTATCCCATCCGGGGATGTAGCCGTTTGCATGGGTTTGCCTTTACCGCGAATTTCGGTATTCTCTGTATGAGCAAAATGCTCCACATAATTTGAAAAATTCGTGAGCAAAATATAATCCCCAAAGCCCTCAAGTGGTGTATCCGTATATCTGGGCAACCAATCCTGAACAATTTTTTCTTTTGAATCCATAAATAAGGTTAATAGGTGAATAGAAAGTAGGGTTAAATAAGCGTACCTAAATTTACATCAGAAATTAAACAAGGGGGGTGATATTCCCGTACGCCTGCCAAGTCTCTTTTTAAATCCAGCGCTTTCTGAGAACGCCAGCTATACCACCCTCTTTCTGCATATAGGCGAGCCAGGTATTCCTGTTCTGTTTGCCCGGGTGTTGGAATCAGCAGGGCAGGGGTTCCGGTATGTTGTATGTCCATAAGCGTAGAATACCCTGAACGACAAATTAGCTTGGAGCAACGCTTCAGCAAATATTTTAATTTTCCGTCTGAAAGATGGGGTATCTTTTGAATACCTTTTTCAATGGTTGAAGCGCCCTCACCCGGCTTTCCCTGAATGATTGTGGTACGGATATTATACTGAATGGATTGTTCAACGATGATTTTCTCTAACATACTCCTTTGAGGTTCCGGGCCTGACAAGACCGCCAGGAGGTCGGGTATTTCAATCTCTGGGTTCTCTTCTGATACAAGCCCAAATCTGGAGAGGGGGCCAATGTAGCGGGTATTATGCAGAGGCAAATCAGAGCCATGGGCAAGGCTACCGGATAAATTTGGCGTTGACTCAAAATCCGGAACCCAACAAGCATCAAACTTTCGGATATAATGCCAGGTCATTTGCTTCATAACGGGCTCCAGCCAACGCGTCCAGGGTGTGCCACGAACAAAAAGTTGATGAGTTATAAAAATCGATTTGACCGATTTACAGCGCGCACCGTATCGGTTATCCGAAATAACGACATCGATTCCATATTCTTGTACCAGTCGACCAACAAATTCCTCTTCCAGTGCGGTTTGCCGAATCAAAGCCGGAGTGGTTTTCATCATGTAGGCTGCAAAATTTCCATTCTCCGGATATCGGATTTCCAGTCCTGGGAAAGTCACATGCTTTAAATCGGGAAAAGCGCCTTTCAACAAGGCTGCCGGTCCTTTATCAGCAGCAATAATCACCTGATGCCCCTGCTGTAAGAAGGCCTTAATTAATGGGATACAACGACTACCATGTCCCAGTCCCCAGTCGAGGGGGCATATCAGTATGGTTTTTCCGGCCATAATACAAAGGTAAGCTTAAGTTACCAACCTGGGTAAGTTACTTACCCGGGGTAAGTTACTTACCCTCGAGTTGGTAACCAACCCATGAATTTGTAAGTTTGTCCTGATAAATGATTAAAAATAAAACGATACTCATTTTGGCACCCCACACCGATGACGGAGAATTGGGGTGCGGGGGCGCTATCCATCACTGGATTGCTCAG
>CANHCC010000223.1 GCA_947459115.1 Bacteroidota bacterium
GGCTGAGAAGTCAATATTTTCAACCCGAA
This sequence comes from Bacteroidota bacterium, assembly GCA_947459115.1. GTDB lineage: Bacteria > Bacteroidota > Bacteroidia > J057 > RFSG01 > CANHCC01. Next base: position 30 of record CANHCC010000223.1, read on the forward strand.
GGCCTTTACCAGGAATATTATGCCGTGAATCTTTCCGGCTTGGTGCAAGCCCCCGGGATTTCCATCATCGTTCTTGTCAAAAATGCCTGGCAATGGCTGACTGAACTCTGGAACACCCCTGCAGGTATAATCGGCATAGGTATTACCGGCCTTGTTTTTGTTCTGGAAATAAAAGGTTGGATTAGCTTCAAAGAATTTTCCTTCCCCTCCATTTATTCCCCCGCCTCTTATAAAATTAGCCTTATTGGAATGGGGGCTTTTTTATTAATCTGCGCTGTTTTTCCTTATGTAACGATTGGGAAAGAACCTGGCTTTCAGGACTGGTTAAGCCGGCATCAATTGCTGATGGCGCCAGGTTGTGTGTTATTCATTTCCGGCATTTTGCTTTTTCTACCCTCAATTCTGGCCAATTTACTGTTTCGTTTTCTCCTGTTTTCGTCTCTCACATTATGCCTATATTTTGGTATTGAATGGAAAGCGGATCAGGCACAATTCTCCAGCATCTGCAAAGAGGCTCAGCAATTGAATCTTCCCGACAGTGTTGGGGTAGTCATTATAAGCCTCCCGGAGAATTTTCAATTGGCGCGCAACCGTCAATTAAGGTTTTATGAACTTGGAGGACACCTGCATCAAGTGAGACCTCGACCCGGAATCGTATGGTTTACGGATCCACCCGGCCCTATTTTTATCCCCTCAGACCTGAGAACATCCCGCTATTTTTTAAACGACTATGGAACTCATGGCTTGGATACGGCTCGTGTAAAAAATCGTAATTTTATCCTGAATGAATTTAAACCATAAAATTGCCTGGGTAGGAGGTTCCACCCAGGGCATTGGAAAAGCCACTGCCATGGCACTTGCTGAGGCAGGGGCTCAGGTCATTCTGGTTGCCAGAAATCCGGAAGTCCTGCAAAAAACCAGGGATGAACTCCCGGTACCTGCAGGTCAGCGCCACGAATGTCTTTCCGCAGATTTTAGTAAACCGGAGGAAGTAAAACTGGTTGCCGAAAAATGGTTGGCTCAGAATCCTCAAGGCATAGACATCCTCGTTCATAATACAGGTGGGCCTCCGGGTGGGCCTTTAACGGATGCCAAAGATTCTGAATTCCTTTCTGCCTTTCATCAACATTTGATTTGTAATCATCTCTTGACCCAGGTGTTTTTGGCGGCGATGAAAGCCAAACACTCCGGTCGTATCATTAATGTCATTTCAACCTCTGTAAAACAACCGCTTAAAGGGTTAGGCGTATCTAACACCATTCGTGCAGCAGTTGCTAACTGGTCGAAGACGCTGGCGACCGAGGTGGCGCCCTATGGGATTACAGTAAACAATGTGCTTCCCGGGGCGACAGCCACCGAGCGCTTATTTACCCTCATTCGAATTAAAGCCGAAAAGACCGGTAAGACAGAAGAAGAAATTGGACAAGAGATGGTTTCCGAAATTCCAGCCGGGCGATTTGCGCTGCCGGAAGAAATCGCCGCGGCAGTTGCCTTCTTAGCTTCTCCACCGGCAGCCTATATCACCGGCATCAATCTTCCTGTGGACGGCGGTCGCACAGGATGTCTGTAATTAACATAATCGAGACTATGAATATTCTCAACTATATTAATGGAGAACTAATAGGGGGGCAGGAAGACGAATGGCTGGATAACTTCAATCCGGCTACCGGAGAAAAGTATGGACGCATTCCGGATAGCAGCAAAGAAGATGTGGAACTGGCCTGGAAAGCTGCCCATGATGCATTTCCGGCATGGTCGGCTCTAAAACAAGAAGAGAGATCCCGTTATCTTCTTCGAATTGCAGAACTCATTGAAGTACATCAGGAAAAATTAGCCTTGGCAGAATCCGCCGATAATGGTAAGCCATTGAGTCTCGCCCGTCGAATGGATATTCCCAGAGCATCCGATAACTTTCGATTCTATGGTACCGCTGCGCTGCATATGCATTCAGAAACTTATGACATGGGCGAGCAAGGATTTAATTATGTGCTCAATCGCCCCATTGGCGTGGCCGGATTGATTTCTCCCTGGAATCTGCCTTTATATCTTTTCACATGGAAAGTAGCTCCCGCCCTTGCAGTCGGAAATACGGTAGTGGCGAAACCATCGGAAGTAACGCCGGCGACAGCATTTATTCTGAGTCAGATCTGCATCGAAGCAGGCCTGCCTCCGGGCGTATTTAATATTGTGCATGGGACAGGCCCCAAAGCGGGACAGGCCATCGTGGCTCATCCAAAGATTCCGGTTATCTCTTTTACCGGAGGAACCTCTACCGGTGCTGCCATTGCAAAAATTGCTGCTCCCATGTTTAAGAAGCTTTCTTTGGAGCTCGGTGGCAAAAACCCCAATATAATATTTGAGGATTGTGATTATGACCAAATGCTCAAAACCACTCTGGCCTCCTCTTTTACTAACCAAGGTCAAATTTGCCTGTGTGGCTCCAGAATTCTGGTACAAAGAGGCCTTTACGAAAAGTTTCTAAAAGACTTTACTGAAGGTACCCGTGCCATGAAAGTTGGAGATCCTTTAGAGGCAGATACCCGCGTGGGCGCCATTGTTTCAAGAGCCCAGTATGAAAAAGTCCTGCATTATATCCTGCTGGCAAAAGAAGAAGGGGGAAAAATTGAAACAGGCGGAAAACCCGTTTATGAGGTCAATGAAAGATGCAAAAACGGTTGGTTCCTTGAACCTACCATCGTTACGGGTTTAGATGAACACTGCCGTGTAAACCAGGAGGAGATCTTTGGACCGGTTGTAAGTATTATTCCATTTGATACAGAAGAAGACGCCTTGAGAATGGCCAATGCTACTCAATATGGCTTATCCGCTACACTTTGGACCAGCAATCTAAAACGCGCCCACCGGATGGCAGCAAAAATAGAGTCCGGGATTATCTGGGTAAATTGCTGGCTCGTGCGGGATCTAAGAACGCCATTTGGGGGCATGAAAAACTCCGGTGTTGGAAGAGAGGGAGGCTTTGAAGCGCTTAAATTTTTTACTGAAACCCGTAACATCTGCATTCAACTGTGAAAATCAAATTCCTGTTTTGTCTCGCCATGATGCTTTCTCTGACTGGATTCAGCCAGGATTCTCGCGTCTTTACCGGCATCGCTTTGTTTCCAACCCTTGCCAGAAGTTCTGAGCCAGGAAGCCTGAGTAAATTTTCCCTTAATGGAGAATTAAGAATTCGTCTCCGCCTTTCCGATTATGTCGCGCTGGAAACAGGACCGGGCTTTGTAAACCATGGGTTTCGTTACAAAACAAACTTTAAAGACTCGGTAACCATGGAAGAATGGACCGTTGTAGATCCTTTCCAGATCAATTATTTCACCCTGCCCCTCCGACTAAGACTCATGAATAATGGCCTGACGATAGCCGGAGGTGTCACGCCCGAAATATTTTTGAATGCGAATCCATCCCGATTTAACCGGGACATTCGTCAAACTGCTTTTGCCTGGCAAATCAGCGCAGGATATCAGCTGGATTTGTATGGGGGCGGAATTGTCAGTTTTGAATTGTTTCATACTCAACCATTTCAAGAGATTTTCCGGGGCAGTCGTTTTCAAAACTCAGGTCTGGCCATCAGTGCTATTTTTCCATTGTATGGCCCCGGAGGATTTAAAGATTAACCGCATCAGGAATTCCATAATTTTGCATTCTATTCATCAGCATGAGTACTCTCTGGATCAATATACAAGAAGACAGCCTTCAGGCCGATTACAATAACGGTTCCTGGACCATCAATGGCAAATCTGTGCAGCCTGACCTGGTCAAAATCAACGACTATTCCTGGAATATGATTTTGGAGGGCAAGACCTATGCGTTTGTGCTTCTGGATAAAGACCCTGCTACTCAATCCTGGACCATGGAAGTCAATGGAAAGCGCGTTAAAGCTTCTGTCACGACAGCCATGGATAAGCTTTTAAAAGAAATGGGGATAGATACCCAGGCGGTAAAGAAAGTAAAGGACCTTAAAGCACCCATGCCGGGGCTAATTCGGGAGGTAAAAGTAAAGGAAGGGGATGTGTTACAAGTTGGGGATGCGGTATTGATTCTGGAAGCCATGAAAATGGAAAATGTACTCAAAGCACCGGCACCGGCGGTAGTAAAAAGCCTGAAAGTTCAGGCTGGTGATAAAGTAGAAAAGAACGCGATTTTAATTCTGTTTGAATAATAAATA
>CANHCC010000224.1 GCA_947459115.1 Bacteroidota bacterium
ATTCAAACCCCTTTGGTCTCTGTTCTCATTCCTTTAAGAAATGAATCTGATAATGTAAATGACCTGATTCAAACGCTTACCCAACAAGATTACCCTAACCTGGAAATTTTATTGTTGGATGATCAGTCTGAGGACGATACCTGGCTCAAGTTATTGTCTATGCAATGGCTACATCCTACCCTCTTGTTATATCAAGGAAAGGCGCTTCCTGAAGGCTGGCTTGGAAAAAATTTCGCCTGCCATCAACTCGCGGATAAAGCAAGAGGACAACTGCTGCTCTTTATGGATGCTGATGTAAGACTTAAGCCCAATGCCATTTCCGCTGCAGTGGCAATTTTGGAACAACAGCAGCTGGATTTCATGAGTGTCTTTCCGCATCAAAAAACCAAGACGCCCTATCAAAATCAAATCCTCCCTTTGATGGATTTTTTCCTCTATACCTTTTTGCCTTTCCCTTGTATCCGCAAGTTACCTTCACCAGCCTTTACGGCCGCCAATGGTCAATGGATGTTGTTTACACAAAAGGCTTATGAGATGTCTGGTGGACATGAAGCCGTTAAAAACAAAGTCATTGAAGACATGGCCATCGCCAAAAATATTAAACAAAAAGGACTTCGCATGAATACCTTCACAGGGTCTGAACTTATCCAATGTTTAATGTATCCGGATGATAAAAGTCTAAAAACCGGATTTGGAAAAAATATTTTTGCGGCAGCCGGATATAGCGCCTTTAAGCTGTTGACATTTTTAACCTTTCTGTTTGTGGTGTTCATCTCCCCATATATTTGGTTTCCGTTTTACACTCTGGGCATTATAAATATATTTATAATCCTTACGATAAGAGTATTACTGGCCAGGAAATTCAAGCACCAAATGAAAGAGGCCCTCCTACTGCATCCAATCGCGTTGTGGAAGGGAATTCAACTGGCAATTGCATCTATGCAGCAGTATTCCCGGAATAACGCCTCCTGGAAGGGTCGTCCTCTCAATACCTCCCAATCTATAAAATCATGAATCTTACACAGACCTGGTTACCAGAGCACCCTTTAGATAGAAGACTTCTGGCGATTGCCTGGATTATCTTTCCGGCAGGTGTATTATGGGAGTATCTCGATTGGTTTGAAACCCTGAGATTATACAGCGCCGCGCCTTTAATGATGGGACTTACCCTATGGGGGATGCTGGCATTATGTAGAAATCAGGAAACAAAACATAAAATAAATTTATTTATGATTTGTTCTTGCATTTTTATCCTTGGCATGGGCGCAGAGATTGCCGGCGTGAAAACCGGTCTTGTATTTGGAGAATATCTGTACGGAGAAAAACTAGGCCCGACCATAGGGACAGTCCCCCTGGCCATTGGTTCGGCATGGGTCATGATGACGCTGTTTAGCCTCTCCACTTTACATTTTCTAAGACCCGCAATTAAAATTCCTTTATCAGGACTTCTTGCTACTCTGTTTGATGCACTAATGGAACCCGCCGCTGTAAGATTAGGATATTGGGACTGGATGCATGATAGTGTACCGGTTCAAAACTATTTAGCCTGGTTTATTTTAACTTCCCTTTTCGCATGGATGTTACATCAAAACCCTCTCTCCCGAATCAATCCGGGAAAATTGTTGACGCATTTGTTATTGTTGCAAGCAGTTTATTTTATCCTCGTTCTTTTGTTTGTTGAACGCTGAGAACACTAATATTTTTTAAAGTATCGCCAGGAAACTAATAACATCCCGAAGGATTCGCCTCCCTCTTTTTCCAGACGCTTATGATGAACTTTATGCGCTCTTCTGATGGCTTGAAAATATACATTATCTGTTCTCTTCAACCATTGAAATCGTTGATGAATAAAAACATCGTGCACAAGGAAATAGCATAAGCCGTATAACGCAATCCCCAAGCCGGCATAAAATTTCCAATCCAATGAATTTCCTATTCCGGTCAGAATGAGTATAATGCCAGGCAGAGCAAAAATCACAAAGAAAAAGTCATTCCGTTCAAAAAAACCGGCTCTTTCCACTGGCTGATGATGAGAGCGATGTAAAAACCATAAAGGGCCATGCATCAAGAACCGGTGTGCCCCCCAGGCAACCCCTTCCATCATTAGAAAAAAACCAAATAATACCAGAAGATTCATGCTGCAAAATAACTCAGGAATTTCAAACCAATGACACGCTTAAAAAGTTCTTACTTCAATCTACAAATCCATCCTCACCTTATTGCAGGATGCTGAGATTTCATTCCCTCCTGAGTATTCAGTAGTTTTACCCGTAGGAAAATTCCAATTACCGCATTTATGCACTTAACTTATCCTGTTTTTTATGCCTTATCCCATTGGATGAACGCGACGCTTGTTGGATCGCGACTCCTGGATGCATTTACGCAGAAAAAGGACGAACTTATGCTAGAGTTCTCAACCGGAACTTATCTACGGATTCAATGCGGTGCAGCACAACAATTTGTGGTCCCGGTTTCCGCTTTTTCACGAACAAATCAAAACTCCGTTAGTTTATTTCCGGAAATTCACCGGAAACTGCTATTAAGGACCGAAGTGTTAAAGGATGACAGAGTCATTAAAATGGAATTTGAAGACGCCTTTTGCCTGTGGCTAAAAATGTTTGGCAATCGGTCGAATGTCCTACTCACCTCAAAGGGTAGTTTCCAAAATTCATTTCTTAAGAAAAAGGGGGAAGAAGATTGGATACAACAAGTTCAAAACAAGCCAGTCCAGGTCCTCTCTGTCCCCCCGGCTTGGACCAGGCATCCGGATCTGATTGCTCTAAACTATCCCCTTCATACAGAAGAGGAAAGAATAGCCTTTCTCCGAATTGCCTCCGGGCCGGTCTGGGGCTACTCGGAAGTTGAAAAGCCTGAAATCATATTGCAATTACCCGAGGGAAAACCGATTCAGGAAGCGCTCGAGGCATGGATAAGAATCAGATTGTCCAGGGATGCATTTAATCAGGAATACCAGGGACTTGTATCCTCTCTAACCTCTCATCTGGGATATTTAAATTCTTCCGTTCATGCCTTGGACAAGGCCATATCTCAAATGAAGCATGAAAGAGAGGAGGAAGAGCTCGGCCACTTGATTTTGGCAAACCTTCATTTAATCTCTCCTGAAGATGAAGTATTATCCTGTGTAGATGCCTATAGTGGCAAGCCTATTCAAATTCCGCTAAAAAAGAATCTTTCGCCTGCTGCCCAGGCAGATTGGTATTATCGAAAATCCAGAAACCGGAAAGCCGAATTGGAACGATGTCAAAACCAGCAGGAAGAAATCCGTTTAAAATTACCATCGGTAGAGAGGGCCTTGGAAGCCTTACAGAAGGTACAATCGCTATCTGATCTTAGGCAGTGGAAAAAGGCGCATGCCCAATGGATTCAGCCGAATCGTGCCAAATCGACCGAAGAAAAAAGCCTGCCCTGGAAAGAATTCAAACTTCAGGATTGGATCATTCGCGTAGGTAAAGATGCCCGTAGTAATGATCAACTCACGCTTAAGGGGAGTAAACCGGGGGACCTATGGTTGCATGTAAAAGACTATTCAGGTTCTCATGTGATTATTCGTCAAAAGCATGGCGTTGCTTATCCGGAGGAAGTAATACAAAAAGCTGCCGGACTCGCGGTATGGTTTTCACCAAGAAGAAACCATGAACTGGTCGCGGTCTCCGTATGTGACCGAAAACATGTTCGAAAAAATAAGAAAATGCCCCCGGGAGCTGTAACTTTAGAACGCTATCAAACGATATTGGTAAATTCTCCGGCCCAATTAAAGGATTTGTTATAACACCATGGATTCAGAAATTTTAGATATCATTCTTATACTTATACGCCGTGCAAGAGGACAAGGTCTAATCAGAGGCAAATTGACCCAACTGCCCGAACAAAAACGATTGATGCTGGAAGCTTCGCCTCGAAATGGGCAGAATAATGCCCACACGCTAATATTTGAATTCGCTCCCCAAACTCGGGACATCTGTTTTTTTCCGGCAGGATTTCCCCGAAACAGATTTTTCCTATCCATGTTTCCTGATGAAACGGCATGGTTTTCAGAGGCCATTCAGCTCAATACGGGAAATTCTCCTTTTATATTGACCGATCCGGATAAAGCCACCTACAAATAGGTCTTTCTCTAATTCCTTTCCTTACACAATCAACAGGTCGGCGGTTCAGGTTGAAATTAAGCA
>CANHCC010000225.1 GCA_947459115.1 Bacteroidota bacterium
AAAAAAAATTACTCATCTGCTTCTCTCCATTAAAGGCCATTAGCCACTCTTGAAAAAAAATGATTTAGGGAATGTGCATACCGGAACATGATCTGTAAAATGCGAGGCTATTACATAAAACTTTCTCCAAATTTTGCTCTAGTCACAGATGAGCATCCTAATGCTTTTTAAACACATAAAATCTTCTGTGTCACTTATTCTATCTCTATTTGAAGACGCCGATGCTTCCCTCCTCCATCCTATTTTCACATAAATTATCCCCCATATTCGGGAGTCTCTATACCGTCCACCCCTTAAAAATAACCGACTATTAAACTTTTCGGTAATTTTTTGACCTTTCACATTGAAAATCGGCTATTTACAGTGTATCTTCGTATAACTAATTCTGGAACAGAAATGCGCGATATGCTTATACGAACTAAAATTATTACCGTATCCACTGCGCTGGCTCTCATTTGCCTGCTCCCATTTAAGATATTCAGCCAAATTTCTGTTTCCTTAAACACAAATGCTACCCAACTTGCCAACAACATGGTTGGGCCCGGTATTATTGTGCAAAATGCAACGGTTAATTGCCCACCGAGAGCAACTGGCCTCTTTACATGGACTTCAAGTTCAGTGGGAATTACAAATGGCATCGTACTTACAACCGGAGATGCGGACAGTATCAATTCAAATGGAGGATTTGCACTTTCTACCGGCTGGGGAAGCCCCGGCGACCAAGACTTAAATACAGCTATTTCTCAACCAGGATGGCCACAACCCGCGCCCTCAGTGACAAATGATGCGTGTGTTTTGGAATTTGACCTAATTCCAAATTGTGATACAATTGCAATCAATTACATCTTTGCATCTGCTGAATATAATACATTTGTAAACTCAGTATTTAACGATGCTTTCGCATTTTACATTTCCGGACCAGGTATAACCGGCGTGCAAAACATTGCGCTCATTCCCGGAACAGGAATCCCCATTACCATTAATTCAGTCAATAACGGACAAACCGGAACGGGTCCTTGCACCAATTGTTCCTGGTATCAAGATAATACAGCTACCCCTCCTTTTGACCCCAATATGGAATTTAGTGGTTTTACCACCAAACTTACTGCAAAGCAAGTTGCTATTCCATGCTCAACCTATCACATAAAATTTGTCATCGCAGACGGTGAGGATGATGCTTTAGATTCAGGGGTATTTCTTGAACAAGGTGGTTTCCGTTGCATTGGCTCTCAAGTGGATGTTTCTCAATCGACCTCATTTCCGGGAAATACCAATACAGCTGTCAGAGAGTGCGTTGATGCTACCTTTACCTTCAGGAGAAATGGGGACCTAACCTTCCCCCAACTGGTAAATTATCAAATCGCAGGATCTGTGGTTCCCGGCGTTGATTGCCCTCCCTTGTCCGGAAGCATCACAATCCCTGCAAATCAGGCACAAGCAATTTTACCGGTCAATTTCTTCAAAACACCAAACCAATCCTGTTTAGACTCCTTGATGTTGATTGTTAGCAATACTACCTGCGCAACCATTCAAAAAGATACCGCAAAAATTTATTTAGCATGTGCGCCGGAAGTAGTGTTGAGGACAGACACCGCCCTCTGTCCGGGAAACGTGCTAAGTATCGGTTATGCTGCTATCCCCAAGGCATCCTATTCTTGGTCACCTTCAACCAATTTGAGTTCGGCCACTTCTTCAAATCCAACTTTTACAGCTCCGGCATCCGGATCCTATACTTACATAAACACCATGATAGACTCCTTCGGGTGTGCAGCAAAAGATACCGTTACAATTCAGGTAACGGCCCTTCCTGCCAATTCCTTTAGTTTGGTTGACACAGGATGTTTATATCGGTCCGAAACAGTGCTTTATGATAGTACTCAATTTCCGGGAGACTTATATTTCTGGGACTTTGATGGAGGAGAATGGAGAGGGGGGCTAAATGGAGGACCGCTTCAAATTGGATGGTACACTACTGGCCCCAAAACCGTTAGTCTTATCGTTAAACGAAATGGGTGTTCAACAGACACCTTCAAACGAAGCATTGATATTTTACCCCTTCCCATCAATGGATTTACAGCGCCCACACCCATTTGTTGGGGAAAAGAAGATACGCTCAGGTTTACAGGTAACACTCTGCCGGGTACCGTCTATCACTGGGATATCGGGCCAGGCACTTATACCTCTCCAATTGGTGGAGAGGATACCATTGTAACCGCTTTCTGGAGTGTTCCCGGAACGCACACCTTATCGCTTTGGCTGGATCAATATACCTGCATTTCGGATACTCAAACCATAGATATTCTGCAATATCCCACTCTTTCGGGATTAATTGAAGATGACACCCTGATTTGTTGGGGTGATACCAATGTCATAGATCTCTTGATTGAGGGGGGGAATGGCGGGCCCTATGTCTATACCTGGACGCCTGAATTATCCATCACTGACCCCACAGTACAATTTCCTACTGCACATCCAACAACCTCTACGACCTACACAGTTTCTGTTACAGATGGCTGCAAGCAGGAACTCATTTTTAGAGAAATAACTCAGGTTCGGGAATTACCCCCGCCCCCAAAATTGACAACTGATACAATCTGTTCAGGCGAAATTGCCTATCTCCAAGGCAGGACAGGGACAGACACCTTATTGGTGCATTGGTATAACTATCCAAGTAGACCGGAACAATATTGGCCCATATTCACAGGCGAATATTTCCCTACATCTCCATTGAAAGAATCTACCATTTTCTGGATAGATACCGAAGACCCTACAAGATGCAGAAGTCCCAGAATTCCAATTGTTGTTCTGGTCAATCCTCTGCCAGAGGTGGACTTTGAGGTTTATCCTAACCCATTGGAATTACCAACAGCGGTTGCCAATTTCATTCCCAATGTTACTGGAATCTCAGGCATCTCTTCTTATCTCTGGGATACAGGGGATGGATTTTTCTCCGTGGACAGCCTTCCGATGCAACAATATTTCCTGGAAGGAGAATACAGCATTAGTCTGACCGTAGTTGATTCTAATGGATGTTCAGGAAAGATGTTCAAAAACAAACATGTTAAGGTTGAGAAACCCCTAATCTTAAATGTACCAAATGCCTTCTCTCCAAATGGAGATGGGGTAAATGATTACTTTACCGCTGGCACCGTATTTTTAAAAGAGCTTAAGATTGAAATATATGACCGTTGGGGAAATCAGGTATATCGTTCCGATAATCCAAATTTCCGCTGGGATGGTTCCCTTGCCGGAGAAGCCTTGCCAGAAGGGGTGTATGTCTATCACATCACAGGATCTGATGCCCAAGGCGTAGAAATCGCCAGATCCGGAAGTATTACTTTAGTGCGGTAAATAACTTGTGGGGCTAATGCCCTTGTAAAATAAATTGTCAATGTGGGGCTTTAGCCCCACACAAAATAATATGTCCTTTCAGGACAGGGGGCCAGGGAGAAACTGCAACTGAATCCGAATCAATCCCTATCTCAAATTTTCATCCAATCCGGGTTTCCCATAAGGGATTCCCTTTTAGATGCCCCGGGGCTTGAGATAAACAATCGATTCACTTTAAGATATGCCGTGACGCACAGCAAAATTTCCACCATTTTTTATTGCCGTCAACCCTCGTAGTCATCTCGAGGAAGGCGGCGAAAGCATATTATCACTATAACGAAACTTCTATCGCCGCCTTATCGAGAGACGACGGTAAGTATTTACAGCATTCTTACATGCACCCGTCTTGCCTTGAACCCATGCCTATTGTGTGGGGCTATAGCCCCACACAAAATAATATGTCCTTTCAGGACAGCCGGCCAGGCAGAAACTGCACCTGAATCCGAATCAATCCCTATCTCAAATTTTCATCCAACCCGGGCTTCCCGTAAGGGATTCCTTTGTAGGTGCCCCGGGATTATTATAATCAATCGATTCATTTAAAAATAAGCCGTGACGCACAGCAAAATTTCCACCATTTTTTTTTATAGCCTTCAACCCTCGTGTCATCTCGAGGAAGGCGGCGAAAGCATATTATTACTATAACGAAACTTCTACCGCCGCCTTATCGAGAGACGACGGTAAGTATTTACAGCATTCTTACATGCACCCGTCTTGCCTTGAACCCATGCCTATTGTGTGGGGCTAAAGCCCC
>CANHCC010000226.1 GCA_947459115.1 Bacteroidota bacterium
TGCTTTAGTAAACAGCGATGTAGAAGTAGATCCGGACTGGCTTACCCCTCTGGTGGACAAGCTGGAGTCAGATGAAAAAATTGCTGCCGTACAACCCAAAGTATTGGCCTGGCATGCCCGGCATCAATTCGAATACGCCGGAGCCGCAGGCGGATTTATGGACTGGCTGGGATACCCCTTTTGCCGGGGCAGAATCTTTCAGCACCTCGAGGATGATCTCGGCCAATACGATACCGATTGCGAAATTGCCTGGGCAACCGGAGCCTGCACCCTGATTCGTAAATCTGTTACTGACCAAATCGGTTTATTTGAACCCATATTTTTTGCCCATATGGAAGAGATTGATTTCTGTTGGAGAGCCAGAAATCATGGGTACTCTATCGCCTGCTGCCCCTCTGCCAAAGTCTGGCATGTGGGTGGTGGCACCCTTAACAAAGAAAACCCACAAAAGACTTTCCTGAATTTTCGAAATAGCCTGATGACGCTTTACCTGAACCTCCCATCCGGTCAGGTTATTCCTAAGATTTTTCTCAGGCTTTGCCTGGATGGCATATTTGCCCTCAAGTCCGCATTAGGGGGCAATGTCAAAACCATTCCTTTAATTTTTAAAGCCCACTGGGCTTTTTATGCCAAACTTTCTTATCTGAGAAAACGCCGGAAAATCTATTACCCCAATGGCAGGCCTCAACATCTGCCGTCAAAAGGCATTCTCCATCGTTTGATTGTGTTCCGACATTTTTTGATGGGAGTCAATTCCTTCAAGGAAATTGAAGGACATATTAGATAATTCCCCCAAATGAAATGGGGTCTTTTGTCGAAACCTTTTTCTTAAATTTGTATAAGTATCCTTTAACCTGTTTTTCTTCGGTTATAGGTACTACTACTAAAACTCCATATGCGAATAGGACACAATATCAAAAAAATCCGGGAACTCAAAAGCCTCACCCAAGAAGAAATGGCTAATCGCCTGAGTATGTCCCAGTCCAACTACAGCAAATTGGAGCGAGATGAAATGGAATTCAATATGTCGCGCTTACAGGATATCTCCCGAATACTCCAGGTGGATTTAAATGAACTCATTAACTTCGATGAGCAAAACTTGTTTCTCATCCAACATAACAGATCCGTTACAGGGGTTCAGGGAACGGTAAATAACAATTATAATCAAACCCTGAATGATAAAGAGCGTCAATTGTACGAAGACAAGATTAAGCTTCTGGAAGAAAAGACTCAATACCTTGAAGAAAAAATTCGCTTGTTAGAGAAACAACTAAAAGCGACACAAGGAACGCCCTACTTATCTCTAAATGAAGCGGAAGCTCCCTCTAAACCCGCCCGAAAAAAAGGAAAAACCGTAAAATGACCCCCTTTATTCGTGGCGTGTTCTTCTTAGGCTTTTACCTGATGAGTGTTGCCGCCTTTTCCCAAACTGCCGTTTGGAAAAAAACCTACCTCCAACCGAATGGCCTCCCACTTAAACTGCTCTCCTCTGATGCCCATACCCTGGTCTTCATTTTTTTAGCGCCTGAATGTCCGCTCTGCATCAGTTACGCACCTACCCTCCGTCAATTACATCAACAATTTCAGGGAAATGGAAAAGTCCGTTTTATCGGAGTATTTCCGGGTACACGCTACACGGTAACAGAACAACAACAGTATTTATCCGAAAACCCTTTGCCTTTTCCTTGTATAACAGATCCGGATTTTGCTTTCACGCGGGAAGTTAAGGCCCGTATTACCCCCGAGGTGGTAGTGGCTAATGCTCAGGGTATCCTGTTATATCAGGGAAGAATAGACAACTGGGCTTACGCCTTAGGTAAAAAGCGCCAGAAAATCACCTCTCATGATTTGAAAGAAGTATTGGAAAAACGGGCAAGTGGACAGAACTTTGCCTTTACAAAAACCATCCCTGTCGGATGCATCATCGAATAAAAATCTTCTTCCTGCCCATTTCCCTGCTGTGCACACTTTCCATCAGCTTGTGGTCCTGTGAAACGCGTACGCCGGTTTGGTCAGAAGACATTGCCCCCATTGTTTTTAAGAATTGCTCTGTTTGTCACCGCCCCGGAGAAGCCGCACCTTTTCCGCTCTTAACCTATCGGGATGCAGCGAAGCGGGCCAGAACCATTGCCCGTATGGTGAGCAGTCGCAGTATGCCCCCCTGGCCAGCGGACCCGTCTTACACGCATTTCCTGAATGAGCGATTGCTAACCCAGGAAGAAATTGACTTAATTGCCGCCTGGGCTGCTGCAGGTGCACCAGAAGGGGATTCTACTCAAACCCCGCCGACGCCTGTATTTCCGCCCTATACGGCGCTTGGCAAACCAGATCTCATCCTTCAACACCCGGAACCTTTCTTTATCCAGGGAGATAACCGGGATCATTTTGTGGCGATGAAGTTCCCTTTTGAACTGCCTCAAAATACCTGGGTCCGGGCGATTGAATTCATCCCCGGCAACCGACAGGCCGTGCACCACATGAATGGGCACCTGATCTCTTTTGATGCCAACCGAAAGCAAGCAGCACATGAAGGTTTTTTACATCTGGAAGAAGGGGAATTCTCTGTTCCTGCATTGACCCATAAAAAACTGGGGATACTCCACGACGACGGATCTTATCCCAATATGACTCCCTCTGTTGTCAATTATTTACCGGGTGTCTTTTTCCTGAAATATCCGGATGAAATCGGAGGATATCATTTCCCTCAGAAAGGCGCCCTCTATGTCAAGAATATGCACTATGGGCCTTCTCCTAAGGATACTTTTGACCATTCAAAATTTCACATTTATTTCTCTAAAACTCCCCCCGGCAGACCTGTTCAGGAAATGATTCTCGGCACGCTGGGGGTTAGTCCTATTGAACCACCCTTGGTTATCCCGCCCGGAACCATAAAAAAATTTATAACTAAATTTATTGTAAAAGAAGATATCAGTGTTCTAACCCTGAATCCTCACATGCATTTAACCGGCAAACGATTTAAGGGTTACGCCCTTGGTCCGGAAGGAGATACTATCCGATTAATCCATATTCCGGACTGGGATTTCCGGTGGCAGTATTTTTATACTTTTCCCAAGATGGTGAAAATTCCGAAGGGTTATACCCTTGTGGCAGAGGGGGAATTTGACAACACCTCAAAAAACCCGAATAATCCATTTGACCCACCCAGAGAGATTCGGGAGCAAAACGGTTCTATGCGTACCACGGATGAGATGTTTCAGTTTATTATCTCCTGGCTGCCGTATCAAAAAGGAGATGAAGAGATATCTCTGGAGGGTAAATCCGGTAAGTAACCAACCCGGAGGTTGGTTACTTACCAACTTTATTACCCTAAATTTTTACTTACCTGTTCCCAGTTGATGATATTCCAGAAAGCGGAGATATAATCGGGGCGACGGTTTTGATATTTCAAATAGTAAGCATGTTCCCATACATCCAGACCCAGAATAGGGGTGCCGCTACATTCTGTAACGATATCCATCAAGGGGTTGTCCTGATTAGGGGTAGAGCAGATGGCCAGTTTACCATCGGGCATACTGCAAAGCCAGGCCCATCCGGAACCGAACCGGGTGGCAGCTGCCTTATTGAATTGTTCTTTCATGGTGTCAAAAGAGCCGAAATCCCGGGTAATGAGTTCGGCCAATTTACCGGATGGGGCAGAGGCGCCGTTAGGTTGTAAAATATTCCAGAAGAAGGAGTGATTCCAATGTCCACCGCCATTGTTGCGAACTGCGGTGCGAATGGCATCGGGCAGGGTGGAGATATGACGGATCAGGTCTTCCAGAGATTTATCTGCCAGGCCGGCATGACCTTCCAGGGCGGCATTCAGGTTATTGACATAGGCCTGATGGTGTTTACCATGGTGAATTTCCATGGTCATTTTGTCGAAGTGGGGCTCCAGGGCCTCGTGGGCATAGGGGAGCGCGGGCAGGGTAAAAGCCATAATTTTTTAGATAAATTTAAAGTTGAACAAAAACTAACCCGTAGGGGTTCAAAATATTAAGACAAAAGTAAAAATATAAACTTCCGAATTATGGAAAAATTTGTATTTTTGCACTCCGTTCGAGGTGTAGCGTAGCCCGGGATCGCGCCTGCTTTGGGAGCAGGAGGTCGTAGGTTCAAATCCTGCCACCTCGACTAAACA
>CANHCC010000227.1 GCA_947459115.1 Bacteroidota bacterium
GAGGATTCGACAGGGGGGGCGTATTTTTTATATTGGTGCAGGAACCAGTGGAAGATTGGGTGTTACCGACGCTTCTGAAATTCCCCCTACCTATGGCGTAAAGGATTTATTTATCGCCTTGATCGCAGGAGGGGATGGTGCCCTTCGAAAGGCGGTTGAATTTGCAGAGGATAATACAGAACAAGCCTGGGTAGATATGCAGGCCTGGAAGCCGGTCCAGTCCGATGTTTTGGTGGGGTTAACCGCCAGCGGTACCACCCCCTATGTTTTGGGGGGCTTGGAAATTGCTCGGGCCAACGGTTTACTGACCATTGGGATTACCTGTAATCCCGAAACGCCCTTGAAGGCGCATACAGATTACTGCCTTGAGGCTCTGACCGGCCCTGAGTTTGTTAGAGGCTCCACCCGCATGAAGGCAGGTACCGCTCAAAAACTGATTTTGAACATGTACTCTACCGCCCTTATGATTCGACTTGGGAAGGTTCAGGGAGATAAAATGGTGGACATGCAGTTGAGTAATAAAAAATTGTTGAATCGAGGGACTTTGATGATTATGGAAGAGACCGGTTTAAGCTTTGAAGAATCCCGGGAGATGTTAGAACGATATGGAAATGTGCGTCAGGCGATTGAAGCCGTTAATGCCAAATAAGCTTGTTTAAAGCTTTCGGTTATCCCGATTTAATTCAGATTAATTTTCAAGGAACTATTCAACCTGATTTTTTGCTTATTTTGAAGTATGGAAAATTTGCAAACCATTCTGCTCTTGGTTGTCACCTCTTCTGCCATCTGGCTGTTTTCCAAAAGGGTTGGGGCAATCAAACAATCCATTCATTCCGGAAGGAAACTTCAGCGTCAGGATAATCCTGCACTTCGTTTGAGAAATATGCTTCTAGTGGCTTTTGGTCAAAGGAAGATGTTCCAACGCCCAATCCCTGCTCTGCTTCATGGTGTAATTTATGTTGGTTTCCTCCTCATTAATCTGGAAGTGTTAGAAATGATGATAGATGGCATCTTTCAGACCCACAGAATTTTTGGTGTACTTGGGCCTGTCTATTCTTTTTTGACCGCCGCCAATGAAATTCTGGGCTTCCTTGTTATTATCGTTTGTGTGATTTTATTGTATCGTCGTAATGTCGCTAAAGTCAGACGATTTACAGGCGTGGAAATGCAGAAGCCTCAGACTCAGGATGCCAACATTATTCTTTTGGTGGAGATCATTCTGATGTTAGGGTTATTTACAATGAATTCGGCTGACCTGAAAATGCATCAACTCGAAGGACAGACACTAGCCGGCTTTTTCCCAATTAGTCAGACCCTCTTAGCATTCTTCTCGGACAATCTTGCCACGCTTCATGTGATGGAAAGGGCCGGCTGGTGGTTTCATATTCTGGGGATCTTGGTATTTCTAAACTACCTGCCTTATTCTAAGCATTTCCACATTATAATGGCTTTTCCAAATACTTATTTCTATAAGACAGAACCTGTTGGGAAATTGAGTACACCTGAACATGTTACCCATGAAATCCGGGCGATGCTGGATCCCTCTTATCAGGTACCTGCGCCGGCTGAAGGAGAAGGACCAATTTCCTTTGGTGCCAGTGACGTGAAGGATCTGTCCTGGAAGTCGCTTTTGGATGGGTTTTCCTGCACAGAATGCGGTCGGTGTACTTCTGTTTGCCCCGCCAATCTGACAGGGAAATTACTATCGCCTCGCAAAGTGGTCATGAACATCCGCGACCGGCAGGAGGATATGATCTACCAAAGAAATGAAGATACCAAACTCTCCGGAGGATATGTATCCGCAGAGGAATTATGGGCCTGTACAACCTGCAATGCCTGTGTACAGGAATGTCCTGTGAATATTGATCCGGTAGCACCGATTTTGGAGATGCGTCGCTTCCTCGTCATGGAGCAGTCCGCAGCGCCGGCCTCGCTAAATGCCATGTTTGCCAATTTGGAAAATAACGGATCGCCCTGGGCTTTCCCTGCCGCCGACCGGTTTAACTGGGCCAATGATATTGTGACTGTTTCTAAAAACTAAGTATGTCAGAGCTGAAAAATATTCAAGTGCCTGTGATGGCAGATCTCTTTGCCAGAGGCGAAAAACCGGAAGTGCTATTTTGGGTGGGTTGTGCAGGTAGTTTTGATGAGCGTTATAAAAGAGTTACCCATGATATGATTCGCATTCTGGATAAGGTCGGAATTTCTTATGCCGTCTTAGGTCCTGAAGAAAGTTGTACCGGAGATCCGGCTAAAAGAGCCGGTAATGAGTTTCTCTTCCAAATGCAGGCAATACAGAATATTGAGGTATTAAACGCCTACGAAGTCAAACGCATTGTAACAGCCTGTCCGCATTGTTTTAATACAATCAAAAATGAATATCCGGATTTAGGGGGTAATTATGAGGTTCAACATCACTCTCAGTTTTTGCAGGAGTTAATTGATTCCGGTAAATTATCCATAGAAGGCGGAGCTTTTAAAGGAAAGAAAATCACCTTTCATGACTCTTGCTATTTGGGAAGAGCCAATGAAATTTATGAAGCCCCACGCAAGGTGATTGAAGCCTTGGATGCCGACCTGGTGGAGATGAAGCGATGCAGAACTAATGGATTATGTTGTGGTGCCGGTGGTGCCCAAATGTTTAAAGAGCCTGAAAAAGGAAATAAAGACATTAACATTGAAAGGACAGAAGAGGCTTTATCTACCGGAGCCGGTATTATCGCTTCCGGCTGTCCTTTTTGTCTGACGATGATGTCTGACGGCGTGAAAAACAAAAATAAAGAAGAAGAAGTAAAAGTCCTGGATATCGCCGAATTGTTAAGTCAAGGATTGGGTTTGAAGCCATAGCGTGCATTTCCTTGCAGCAGGGAAAATTTTTCATTCGTTTTTTATTTTTTTGATTATCAATATTTTGTGAAAAAGTGATAAATATCATTTGTGCTTTATGAAAGCCTTTCTAATTTTGTATTTATTCTTAGTCTAAATAAAAACAATGAGCACAAAAATACATATATCCTCCCTCCTGTTACTCGTTGTCCTTTTTTTCTCTTGCAAAAAAGAAACGACAACAGAATCAACACCCTCCACGGATTCTTCCCTTAAAATTCCGGACAATTATGTGAGTGATCGTTATGACCAACATGTTGTAACTGAAAAATCCGTTCGGGATCAAATGTTGGCCTTCAATGTATTCATGAAAAAAGGGGTAATCCGTACCAATATTTTGACCACAGATTCCCTGAACTGGTATTTTGCTTCTGCCGGAACGCCATCTATCAAGTCGTTTACGGCCCCTTATTATCAGAATAAAATCGAAGGTTCCAGCGGCTATTTTGCTGTTCTTGCGGCTTCTACCGGAAAATCCTGGGATTATACCACCGCTCCCAATGCGACCGGTGGTGTCATTCATAATCGATTGGTAGATCGTTATGGCGTAGAAACCCTCGAGGTTATTGACAAAGGCCTTTATGCTTCCGCCTTGTACAACCGAATTATTGAATTATTGTCACAGGACTTAAATGACTCCATTATTGACAAGATGGTTGCCATTTATGGCGCCTCTCCGGCATTCCCCAACACCACTAATGCCACCAAAACACCAACGCCTGATGCGTTTATCGCCAATTATACTGCCAGAAGAGACAAAAATGATGGAACCGGACTTTATACTAGAATCAAAAAATCTTTCTTGACGCTCCAGGCATCCGTGCGTGGGGGCGCTCAATACAACGCAGACAAGACGCAAGCCATTGCTGACCTAAAACTCAATATTGAAAAAGCCTTGATGGCTACGGCAGCCAACTATTGTCATGGGGCGATAAGTAAACTTTCGGCAACCTCTCAAGACACAACCACTATTGCCGGTGCATTGCATGATTTGGGAGAAGCCATTGGATTCATTCATGGTTTTAAAGGGGTTGACCCAGTCCATCGTCGTATCTCCAATGCTCAGGTAGATCAATTATTGAATTATATGCATTTCCCTCCTGATGGCACTCCGGCTGCTTACCTTTTTGTTTCTCAGGGGGCAACCAATCTGCCACGACTGATTGATGCGCTCAATCTGATTCAATCCATATA
>CANHCC010000228.1 GCA_947459115.1 Bacteroidota bacterium
GGATTGAGGGTTTGTAAGATTCGGAGATAGGCGGGATTTTCCTCCCGAATGAATCCAAACCAATCCGAATGTTGGAGATAGGGAATTTTAGATTCAGATGCTTCCGTATAAAATGGTTGTATTTCTTCCCCTTCCAGAGTAGAGGATAAAACTTTTTCAAAGGGAAGACCTTTAAGTTCCTTGAGGATTAACGCCTTCCACTCTTCCTCAGTACCCGGTGAGAATAAGCCGGCGGGAAGCCAATGCGTGGTTTCAGAATGCGAATTTGGCATAATCCCAAAAGTACGAAAAACCGAGCATGAAACTAAAACCCTTTTTTGAGAGTTAAAGTCTTAAAAATAATTCAAACCAATAGGGTTTTATGAGAATGAGAGTTTATAGTCTTTCCCTTGGTGCTAATTTACATTCTCACTATCGTCAAGTATCCTGGGTTTGACTTATCTTTGTAATAAAATTTATATCCAAAAAATCAGTTGATCTTTAAAAATATGGAAACCACAACGAAATCCACTCCGGTAAATCTGACCCTGCGTGCGGCAGAAGAAGTCAAAAAAATCATGGCTGGTAAAGAAATCGGACCGGAATATTGTTTAAGATTGGGTGTCAAAGGCGGAGGATGCTCCGGAATGTCTTACATGCTTGGATTTGATACATTTAAGGATACCGACGAAAAATTTGAAATTGAAGGTGTACCTGTGTTGGTGGACAAAAGACATTCCATGTATATCCTGGGGATGGAAGTAGATTTTGAAGACGGTCTGAATGCGAGAGGATTTGTATTTAACAATCCTCAGGCTAAAAGCACCTGTGGGTGTGGTTCGTCATTCTCCGCGTAACCACCGGTATTTATTTTTTAGAATTCATCGAGGTCCTGAGTTTTCAGGACCTTTTTTCTTCTGGTTTAAATAATTTTATGGCTATCAAAATCCAGGCAATAATCCAGGAAAGACCTCCAATTGGCGCCACCATTCCCAAAGTTTTTATGCCGCTAAGAGACAGAATAATCAGGCTGCCCGAGAACATCAGGAATCCGGCCAAAAACAAATAGGCTGGAATTTTAAAAGACGCTGTGTTTCTTCCTGTCCAGGCAGGGAAATCGCAAATAGCCAAACCAATCAGGTGATACCAGGCATAGCGAATACCCGTCTCAAAAATCTGAAGCTCATCAATCGTAAGGTGTTTCTTAAGCCCATGTGCCCCGAATGCCCCGAGGGCGACCAGACAGGCGGCAATTATAGCAGCCCAACCTGTCCACCAATAATTTCTTTGGTTCATTCCTCAAAATAAAGAGAAATCCTTTAACAGCTTACCCCGAGCGGGCTTATTTTTTCTCACAAATGGGAAACAAAGGCGTATTTTTGCAATTATGTTTCTGATTGCTTTTCTGGCGGGTTTAATTATCAGTTTCATTGCATCTTTACCGGCTGGACCTGTGAATTTATCCATTGTGCATGCGACCTTAATTCATGGCAGGCGTTCGGGGCTTCGCATTGCACTTGGAGCCTTGATTATTGAAACCATCTACGCCGCCCTTGCGGTATTTGGGGTGCACCTCATATTTTCGGATGAGATATTCCTGAAACGCGTTTCCCTGGTCAGCATTCCGGTATTGATTATCCTGGGCTTGGTCTCTTTATTTAAAAAAGATTTTCTCAAGCGCTACGAAACAAGAAATGGGAAGAATGACTTTTTTACGGGCGTGAGTTTAACTCTTAGCAATCCCATGATTTTATTGTTTTGGATAACTGTATCAGCATTCCTGCAGGCCAATGAATGGATGAATCAGGATTTACTAAACAACCTGGCCTTTATTGGAGGGGTAAGTTTAGGGGTATTTTTATTGTTTTATTTCTTAATACTCATCACTAGCCGTCAAAACAAAAAAGTAACGCCTAGATTCAAACGGAATATGAATGTGATTCTAGGATGGGTATTTGTTGGGCTGGGCATTCTAATGAGTTTTAAAGCAGCATGGGAATATTTTTCAGGGAGACTTTGAGATTGGATAGAGAAAAATTAGGGTTCGTTCTCTTCCAATTCCACCCATTTTAACAGCGTTGCTGCAATTTCATCTCTGGGAGCTTCCTCCTTATTGACCACTTTAATAAGATGCTCTCGGGCCGGAGTGTTGACAGGCAATTGGCCATTTAACAATCGAATGAGAGAGGGCCCTATTTCCAGCAAAAGTTTTTTCTCGCCTTCTGAAAAATAATCGCCCTTTTCCAGCATTTCCGGCTGAAACACAAAATCCTTTCGATAACATTCCACCTCACCAATGGACTCTAAAAAAGGGCAGTCCAGGAGAAATAAACGCTTCTCGGCACGCGTCATGGCCGTGTAAGCCCAGCGAAGATAGTCTCGCATAGAAAGATGCGGATATAAAGGTTCAAAAGCCACAATGACATCTTCCCATTGTCCACCCTGAGACTTATGACCGGTAACTGCATAAGCATATTTTATTTGCAAGGCAGTCGTGTAGGGATCTTTTCCGCCTGTAGCATCTTCCAAGCCTGCATCTTTCTTGCGTCTTTTAATCATGGCCGACCACACCTCCCAGGAGACAGTAGGTTCGGGAGAATCCAATAAGTTCAGTACAATTTTTCCATATTGTTCAACCGGCTCCCCTTTTAAATTTTCAAACTCGATGTCCACATCCATCCACCTCAATCCATAACGCTCTTCCAGTGTATCCAGATAAATACGGCGGATAACACCTGTTTCGCCGTTGGCCAGAAACGGAATTTCCCGATTTGCCCAAGAATAATTATTTCTCACCACCATAATGCGATCGTTAACCTGAGGCAGAAAAGTATCCTCATAAATCATAGAGCGGTAAGCTTTATTGAACATGTTTGCCCAATAATTCGAGAAAGTAATCAAGACGACCTTATCTTGTCTGTCCGGATCATAGCGGGAAGAAAACTCTTCAAGGGCATCCGATTTATTTTCAACAATGCGAACATCCTCATGATTAATGAAAAGAGAGACCCGTGGTTCAGCCATATCCAATGCCTTTCGCACTTTGTTGGCATTTAACAAAATGCCAGAATCCAAAGCCTGCCTTTTTACAGCGCGCATCACGACCTCTGTTACCTTTAGGTTGTGGTTTTCTGTTAGATAAGACATATCCAATGCTGGAGAAATATCTGAACCAACTGGGGGCAACTGGGCTTCATCCCCACTAAAAATCAACATGGCCTCCGGGTGATCGGTAAAAACAAATGATAATAAATCCTTCAACAATGAAGAACCTTCCCCCTCACCCAACATAGATGCCTCATCCACAATATAGACCGTACCTTTGGCATCTTCATTGGGAGCCAGGGAATAAAAAACACCCATACTAGTTTCGGTCGTTTTATAAATGTGCCGATGGAGGGTTCGGGCGCTGCGCTTGGTTTTGCGGCTGATTACTTTTGCGGCTCTTCCGGTTGGCGCCATTAGCACAACCGGTATTTTTTCCTGCCGTAAAAAATGCGTCAAAGTTGTCAGTAATGTTGTTTTACCTGTTCCGGCTGAACCCTTCAACAAAAAAACCGACCGATGCCTGGGATTAAGAAAATAATGTGAGAAAAAATGAAATGCCTTGTACTGATCCCCGGTCGGCGATAGCTTTAACAAATCCAGCAAATACTCTGTTAAGGATTCTGGAGTAAAGTTCATCTTCTAATCCTACCCTCTCTTATTGGATTCATCCCTTTGAATTTTTGAACTTTCATCATCGTATACTACTTGCCCCTGCTCACCATTGCTTAATGTAAGATATATGGCGACAATCGGGCAAGTTCATATTTGCTATAATTTCCCGGGCTGTTCCAGCCCGAAATCTAAATTACGATTCTTCTTCTTTGAAAAAAAACAATCTTCCATAATCTTTTTAGCCAATCGCTCGGGGCAAGCAACCGCTCGAGGTAAGCAATCGCTCGGGGTAAGCAACCGCTCGGGGGGAGCAACCGCTCGGGGTAAGCAACCGCTTGGGGTAAGCAACCGCTCGGGGGGAGCAACCGCTTGGGGTAAGCAACCGCTCGGGGGGAGCAACCGCTCGGGGGGAGCAACCGCTCGGGGGGAGCAA
>CANHCC010000229.1 GCA_947459115.1 Bacteroidota bacterium
CACGGCACGCATACTGCCACCGGCGATTACACCGGTACCATGGGCGGCTGGTTTAATGAGTACCTTTGCGGCACCTTCCTTAGCCAGCTGATCATGAGGGATCGTACCTTTCATAACAGGAACCTTAATCAGGTTCTTCTTAGCGTCTTCTATACCTTTTGTAATAGCTTCCTGCACTTCCTTCGCCTTACCCAAACCATGTCCCACAATACCATTCTCGTTACCCACTACCACCAGAGCCGAAAAACTAAAGGCCCGACCACCCTTAGTGGTTTTAACCACACGATTGATCGCAACTACTTTTTCTTTCAGTTCCAGATCGCCCGCTTTTACCTTGTTCAAGTTTACCTTAGACATTATTTCGTCAATTAAGTGTTGAATTAGAATTTAAGACCGCCTTCGCGTGCACCTTCGGCAACAGCCTTGACACGACCATGATAAAGGTACCCACCACGATCGAAAACACATGTTTCGATGCCCAAGGCAAGCGCTTTTTTGGCAAGAGACTGGCCTACGAGCTTGCTTTTCTCAATCTTCACAACTTTTTGAGCAAGTATATCTTTCTCACGGCTAGACGCCGCAGCAAGTGTAACACCATTAACATCATCGATCAGCTGACAATAGATATCCCCATTACTCCGGAATACGCTGAGCCGGGGCTTTGCTGCAATACCAGAAATCTTATGGCGGATCCGGTACTTGATCTTTTGTCTCCTTAGAGATTTTGCATCCATGATTTTTATTTTGTCATCCCTGATTCTGCCAGGGAATATGTTGAAAATTTATATTTAATAACCTTACTTACCAG
Organism: Bacteroidota bacterium; assembly: GCA_947459115.1. GTDB lineage: Bacteria > Bacteroidota > Bacteroidia > J057 > RFSG01 > CANHCC01. The sequence continues at coordinate 809 of CANHCC010000229.1, forward strand.
CAGATTTACCAGCCTTACGACGAATAAACTCACCTTTGTATTTAACACCCTTACCTTTGTATGGCTCAGGCTTGCGCAGAGAACGAATCTTAGCAGCTACCTGACCTAACAACTGCTTATCAATCCCTTCGAGTACAATTCTTGGGTTATCCCCTTTTTCCTGAGATGTAGTGAGTTTCAACTCACCGGGGATTTCAAAGATAATGTTGTGCGAATATCCCAGGGATAAATCGAGAATGTTACCCTGGTTGGAGGCTTTATATCCTACACCCACCAATTCAAGATCTTTCCTAAAGCCTTCCGTAACACCTTTAACCATATTTGCCACCAACGCACGGTATAAACCATGCATGGCACGATGACGAATCTGATCGGTTGGTCTTGTGAAAGTGATTACACCATTTTCTATGGAAACCGTAATATCGCGGTCAATGATTTCCTGTAACTCACCCTTGGGACCTTTGACCGTCAGAGTATTTCCACTTCCTACTGAAGCCGATACACCTGCGGGAAGTGAAATCGGAGCTTTACCTATACGTGACATATTGTATCTGTTTTACCGGACCGGTCAGCAGCTATAGGCACTGCTTAATGTATCCGGTGATGAAAAACTTTAATAAATGTAACAAAGAACTTCTCCACCAACATTTTGGGCTTTCGCATCCTTATCTGTCATCACGCCACGTGAAGTAGAGATAATAGCAATACCAAGACCATTTTTAACGCGTCGGAATTCAGATGGATTGGCATACTGACGAAGACCAGGACGACTAATTCTTTCCAGAGTTTGGATAGCAGGCTCTTTAGTTTGCGCATCATATTTCAGCGCTATCTTTATCAAACCCTGCTTGTTATCCTCTTCAAATTTGTATTTGAGGATATACCCCTGTGCATACAGGATTTCTGTAATGCGCTTCTTCAGATTAGATGCAGGAATCTCCACAATACGATGGCCGGCCATTTGTGCATTCCGTATTCTTGTCAGAAAATCTGCTATAGGATCTGTAACCATAAAAATTTTTCAATTGACGTTTTCGAATTTAAGAGAACCAGAACCACTTACCAGCTGGCTTTTTTAACACCAGGGATTTTACCCATCAGAGCCATGTCGCGGAAAGTTACCCTGGATATTCCAAAATAACGCATGTAGCCACGTGGACGACCGGTGAGCTGGCAGCGGTTATGCAAACGAACCTTAGAAGAGTTCTTGGGGAGCTGATCGAGCGCAGCCCAATCACCTGCTGCTTTGAGTTCAGCACGCTTTTCGGCGAATTTCTCCACCATCTTAACCCTTTTTGCCTCTCTGGCCTTTACGGAGGTTTTAGCCATTACTGTTAGTATTTAAACGTTTAAGCTTTTTCTTTTCTCATATCACGGAAAGGCATACCCAGTTCACTAAGCAACGCATACGCTTCTTCATTGGTACGAGCTGTTGTGACAAAGGTAATATCCATTCCAGTTATCTTATTCACCTTATCGATGTCGATTTCAGGGAAAATGATTTGTTCGGTTACACCTAGGGTGTAATTACCACGACCATCAAATGCCTTTTCGTTCACCCCTTTGAAATCGCGAACGCGCGGAAGAGATGCAGCTATCAGGCGATCCAGAAATTCGTACATCCGAATACCTCTAAGGGTTACACGGGCACCAATAGGCATTCCTTTACGCAACTTAAAGTTGGAGATGTCCTTCTTTGACATTGTTGGAACCGCTTTCTGACCAGCAATAGTTGAAAGCTCATCTACAGTGATATCGATCAGCTTCTTGTCAGAAACGGCACCGTTAACGCCTCGGTTGACACAGATTTTTGTCAGCCTCGGAGTTTGCATGGAGCTCTTGTAATTAAATTTCTTCTGCAGAGCAGGTACCACATCATCATGGTACTTTTTCTGTAATCTCGGTGTGTATGCTGCTGTTTTCATTACTTGATAACCTCCCCTGATTTTTTCGAAATACGAACCAATTTACCATTCTCGCGGGAACGCTTTACTTTAGCGGGTTCAGACTTAGCTGAATCCCAAAGCATAACGTTTGAAATGTGAATGGGAGCCTCTTTCTTTACCAATCCACCCTTGGTATTCTGTGCAGATGGTTTGGTGTGACGAGTAATAATATTCGCTCCTTCCACCAGAACTCTGGCATCATCCGGATAAACCTCCAATACCTTCCTGGGTTTCTTCAGATCCTTATCATCACCGGCGATCACCACTACGGAATCCCCTTTCTTGATATTGAATTTGGCTTTGAATCTGTTGCTCATGTTATAACTATAGTTTTATTCTCCTTTGAGAATGGATAATTAAATTAAAGTACCTCGGGAGCGAGTGAAATGATTTTCATGTACCCTTTGTCCCTGAGCTCACGGGCAACAGGTCCGAATATACGTGTTCCACGAGGTTCGTCCGACTGGTTGAGAAGTACTACCGCATTATCATCAAAACGGATATAACTGCCATCCTTGCGACGAAGCTTATTCTTAGTACGAACAATTACTGCTTTGCAAACGGTACCCTTTTTGATACCCCCTGCAGGGATCGCGTCCTTTACAGTAACTACGATCTTATCACCGATCTTGGCATAATCCTGGCCGCTGTTACCCAGAACACGGATGCAAAGAACTTCTTTAGCACCACTGTTATCGGCTACATTGAGCCTGCTTTCCTGCTGAATCATCTTTATTTTGCTTTGTGTTCCCGATTAGAGAACAATTGAAACAATGAATTAATCGCTACTTCCGGCCGGAAATTATTTCGCCTTTTCGATGATATCTACCAATCTCCAACGCTTTGTTTTACTCAGAGGACGTGTTTCCATGATACGGACTACATCACCTGTTGTTGCGTCACCATTCTCATCGTGGGCGTGAAATTTCGTCGTCTTTTTTACGAACTTTCCGTAGATAGGGTGTTTAACTTTCCGCTCAACGGCAACCGTGATGGTCTTCATCATCTTGTTGCTGCTTACAACCCCAATCTTTGTTTTACGTAACTTTCTTTCAGACATTTTTTGCTGTTTTAGCTTTTTCCGGCTGTCACCAGCCTATTATATCGATTGTCTTTTCCTTAACCGTTCAGCTGCTTTTTTCTTAATTCTGTCTTCAACCGCGCGATTTCTCTGCGCAGGATGCGAATGCTCATCGGGTTTTCCAGAGGAGAAATACCGTGTGCAAATTCCAGTTTCTTAAGGCGCTGCTCATCTTCCTGAATCCTTGCGCTCAGATCCTGCGCATTCAACCCCGCCAGGCTATTC
>CANHCC010000230.1 GCA_947459115.1 Bacteroidota bacterium
ATTAGAATTTCCGGATTTAGCCTGTCAATTATTTGTAAAAGCAAAATGGAATCCTCAGACACATTAATCCCCTTTGCGGATTTAAAGAGACAATATGCATCCCTCAAGGCGCCCATGAACCGTGCGATTCAGGAGGTATTGGATAATACCGCATTTATTGGTGGGCGGGGCAACAATTATGTTTCGCAATTTGAATCAGAATTTTCCAATTGGATGGGTATGTCCCATACAATTGGCGTTGCGAATGGCACAGATGCTTTAGAAATCATCCTGTCTGCATGGGGAATTGGTCCGGGCGATGAAGTAATTGTCCCGGCCCTTACCTGGTTCTCAACGGTTGAAGCGGTATTAACCCTGGGTGCTAAGCCCGTATTTACAGATGTGATACCGGGATTAAACACGATGGAAACTTCTTCCTTAAAAGGCCTAATTACCCCTCGTACAAAAGCGATTATTCCTGTCCATTTATATGGTCAAATGGCGAGAATCGATGAAATCATGACATTGGCCGAGGAACATGGGATAAAAGTATTGGAAGATTGTGCCCAGGCACATGGGGCAGAACGCTTCGGCAGGAAAGCCGGCACCTATGGACATGCGGCGGCTTTTAGTTTCTATCCGGGTAAAAATCTCGGGGCTTATGGAGATGCTGGCGGTATTGTTACTAATGATGAGGAATTAGCTGAAATATGCAGGCAAATTGCCAATCATGGACAAAGAAAAAAACATGATCATGTTCGCAATGGGCGAAATAGCAGATTGGATGGCATTCAGGCAGCCGTTTTATCCGTCAAGCTTCCGTTTCTGGAGGAATGGAACAATACCAGAAGGCATATTGCGACCCAATATCAACGCCTCATAACCAATAACAATATTTCATTACCGATAGAAGACACAAACAATAAACATGTTTATCATCTATTTGTCATACACTGCGAGAAAAGAGAAGAATTGGCAAACTATTTAAAGGCAGAGGGAATCGAAACCGCCCTACATTACCCCTACCCTATTCCCAATCTTCTCCCCTTAAAAAATATGGTTGATTCGGATAAACGATATCCTTACACGACAGCCGCTTGTAATACCTTATTATCTATTCCGATGTTCCCTGAATTAAACGAATCTGAATGGGAGCGGGTATCGAAAATTATTAATCAGTTTCTATGATACGCTTCGTTAAAGCCTCTCCATTTTACGACACCTATCTGGAGGAATTTTATTCCAACCATCCGGATATGATTACTGCGCCTTATGATGTACAACTGAAGGCCATTATGGAAAAAGGTATAGCATGGGCAGATTTTTGGAAAATCAATCTTGAGAAGACAGGAAAATATCAGGTTTGGGAAATCATTACCAACGCAAAAATCTTACAACAACAATGGGCCAAAGAAAGAGGGATTAAATTTTCTGAAAAAAACTGGATGTATGAGATTCTGGAAGCGCAGTTACATGAAATACAGCCGGAAATATTTTTCCCCCATGACTACTTTCATTTGAATACGGAATGGGTTGGAGAAATGAAGCGAAAAAATCCTTCCATTCAATTGGTCATTGGCTATGATGGTTTAGGATTAGGCGATCCAAATAGATTTAAAGGGTTTGATCTGATGATATCCTGTGCACAGTTTATTTGTGACTTTTATAAAACACATGGATACCAAACTTTGTTCATTCCCCTTGGTTTTGAAACAACGCTAATGAATCGGATCCTTTTGCGAGAACCATTATACGAGGTAAGCTTTTCAGGTTCAGTGATTGTTCGAAACAATTTTCACAATGAACGACTCAGAATGCTCTCTGCTGTTTCGGATAAAATTAATCTCTCTTTATGGGCGGCTTCCTTTCCGCAACATTGGCAACCCTGGAAAAAAGATCAGCTAAGAAGACTGAAAAATGGGAAATACAGGGAGTTTTTTGATGTTTGGAAACTCGGCAAAATAAATCAGGGGACTAAATCCGGTATAGAAATGTATCAATTATTGGCAGATTCAAAATTCACGCTGAATCATCATATAGATGTTTCGGGCCCGGTGGCCGGTAATTCAAGATTAACAGAAGCAACAGGCGCAGGAACCTGCCTGGTAACAGATTGGAAACCGAATTTGCATGAATTTTTCAAGATTGATGAAGAAATCATTTCTTTTAAAACTCCTGAGGAGGCAATTGATAAAATAAAATACCTTTTAAATCATGAAGCGGAAAGGAAAGCCATTGCACAGGCAGGCCACAAGCGAACGATGGAAGAACATACATTTGAAAAAAGGATTCTGGATGTTGTGAATGCCATTAATCAACTAAATTAAATTGAGATGCTAAAGAATCTGCTGGAAATTGAGTTTCGTCGAAAAATCAGATCCTATCTAAATCGACAAGGGTATAAAAAATTATATCAAAAATATAATTCCTATACTATGATTCCGGAGAAGTTCTTTTTGGACAATCTGGAAATATGCGAACCTCTCCGGTTCAGAAAGGGATGCATTGTTGAATGTGGGGTATGGCGAGGCGGTATGATTGCAGCATTGACCGAAGTCATGGGGACCGACCGAAATGTTTATTTATTTGATTCATTTGAAGGCCTACCCCCTGCAACAGATAAAGATGGAGAAGCCGCCAAAGACTACCAGAACAAGGTGGATGCCATTGACTATCATGATAACTGTAAGGCAGAAATGAGCTTTGCAGCATCTGCCATGAAACTTGCTAAAGCACAAAACCCTCATTTCATTAAAGGATATTTTGAAAATACTTTACCCGGGTTTCAATTTTCAGAGGAAATTCTAGTACTTCGTTTGGATGGAGACTGGTATGATTCCACCATGCAATGCCTGGATAACTTATATCATAAAATGACACCGGGTGGCATTGTCCTGGTAGATGACTATTATTACTGGGACGGTTGTACAAGAGCCGTTCATGATTTCCTATCCAAAATCAATCAGCCGGTCAGGATTCATGAGACCAAAGAAGGGGTCTGCTATTTTTATAAATATTAAACGCATGCAGACAGAAATTATCAGTCCAATTACTTTAAAATCCAACTGCATAAAATTAAAAACCTTTGCAGTGGATAAATTAGTTCAAAGCTACCATGCAGATTTTAATATCCCGGTAGAACATTATTTTAAGAGGATACAGGAGATTGAACTTTGGGAATGCAAGGATACAGGCTTACGTTTTTTTCGACCCAATGGATTAGAGGGGGACTCAGAATTTTACAGCAGATTAGAAACCTTTGACTGGTATTATCTTCCCTGGAAATGGGAACACGAGGTTATACAACACCTTATACCTGAATCAGGATCACTTTTGGAAATCGGTTGTGCAGAAGGGGCATTTATAGAACAGATTCAAAAGAAGGGTATGACTGTCACCGGACTGGAATTAAATGAAAAAGCTGCTGAAATCTGTTCAAAAAAAGGCTTGAAGGTCAAAACAGAATTCATTCAGACCTATGCGGAATCTAATCCCGAAGCGCATCATTGGGTCTGCTCTTTTCAGGTTCTGGAACATATATCAGAGGTTCATGATTTTCTCACCGCTTGTATCAAAACCCTCAAGACAGGTGGAAAATTAGCCTTAAGCGTGCCGAACATGGAATCCTTTCTGCAATATGACGATGGCGGTTTATTAAATTTCCCTCCCCATCATCAAGGATGGTGGACAACATCAGTCTTTAAATCCTTAGAGAAATACTATTCCTTAAAACTAACCTATATTGGTACAGAACCGGTTCAGGCGATACACGATAGGTGGTTTAAACAAAATATGGTAAAAAAATGGTACCAAAAAAACAAATGGTTTGGTGCCCTTTATATCCGAATGATTAAACTACCGATCCTTGGAAACAAACTTATCGAATTGGAAAGACAATCTACCAAAGGTCATACGATGTTAGCAGTTTTTGAAAAATTGAAATAGGGCTATGTGTGGTATTGTTGGTTTTACAGGGTTAAAAAATGACGAATTAATTCGTCGGATGAATCAGGTACAACATCATAGAGGACCTGATGAGGATGGCATGGTATATCATTCCGATGGCGCTG
>CANHCC010000231.1 GCA_947459115.1 Bacteroidota bacterium
GTTTCGAAGTTCAGTCCGATGGAGATTCAGGGACTCGAATACTTTTACCGCTCGTGAGTAAGGGTTTTCCGGGCAGGTATTTTCTACATGTAGAACGATTTCACCTGAGGTCAGCAATTCCGCATGGGTGATGGCATCTTCTACTGCTTTGCACAGGCTTTCCGTGAATTCCAGTTTGTTTTTTCCCACTATTTATCTTTCAAGATCTTTCCAACGGAGGGTGCAGTCTCATTATCCGAATCTCCTTCAAAATAGGATTTCTTTTCAAAGCCGAATAATAATGCCATAATACTCCCCGGAAAGCGACGAATACGGGTATTGTAATCCTTAACAGTCGTATTAAAATCCTGACGCGCAACATTAATCCGGTTTTCTGTACCTTCAAGTTGAACCATTAAATCCGAATATTGCTGTGAGGCCTTTAAATCAGGGTATTTTTCCATCACAACCATCAATCTGGAAAGAGCGCCTGAAAAATTGGATTGTGCTTTTTCAAAAGCTTTTAATTGATCGGGGTTATTTAGCATTTCCGGAGACATCTGAATGGAAGTCGCCTGTGCTCTGGCAGATACAACGCCCTCAAGTGTGGATTTTTCAAAATCGGCTGAGCCTTTGACGGTTTCTACCAGGTTAGGAATTAAATCATAACGTCGCTGATAAGCTGTTCTGACCTGGCTCCATTTTTCTTCCGTGGTTTCTTCCAGACCGATTATGGTGTTGTAGGAGGAAAACGCCCATAAAATTGGAAATACAATAGCAACAAATAACAGAATTTTTTTGAAATTCATTGCCAGGAAAATTGAGCTAAGATTCATCGTTTAATATGTGTTTTGTGCAAAGTAACGAGTAAAAAAGAAATTAGTTTTACGAACTTGTAATTAATTCCTGACTTCAATGTGGATAAGAATTTTGTATGGAATCAAAAATATTTGATTTTTGTGCAGTTGTATATCCGGGAAATTATGAAAAAGCCCATTAAAAAGCAAAAAAACACCAAAGTTGTTGCCGCCAAAACGGCAAAACCAGTCTCCAAATCAGGTAAATCGGTGAAATCTTCACCCAAATCTTCTGTTGAGACAAAGAAAAAAGCTTCCCAGGGTTCAACATCCAAGCCTTTATCCAACAAGAATCCGGTAAAAAAATCTGCGCCTAAAGTAAGCGTCTCTCCTAAAACCAAACCAACGGGTTCCGTTAACAAAGGAAAGGCAGTAGCTTCAAAGCCGGTCGCAAAAAAGAATCCGGTAAAAAAAGCAGCCACTAAAGCAGGCAGTTCATCTAAAGTTAACTCTCCTGTTTCTATAAAAAAAGGAACTTCAGCATCCTCCAAGTCCAGCGTAAAAAAGGTCAGTCCGGCAAAGAGCACTATTAAAAAATCTGTAGGCAGCTCGTCCCCGGTCAAAGCGCAAAAAGGAGCAAAAGCTCCGTTGAATAAGGCCAAATCATCACTCAAATCTTCAAAGCAATCTTCCTCCGTGTCAGCGAAAAAAAACAAGGCAGTCAGTATTAAAAATCCTAAAGCATCAAAGCCTGAAGCCACAAAAAAGCCACTCAATCTTAAGACCGCTAAAGAAACGCCGAAAAATAAGCCTGTTTCAGGGGCAGAAAAAGCGAAAGTAAAATCTAACGCCTCTAAGTCTTTAAAGAAGCCTTCAGCAGAAACCAATAAGAAGGCGATAACTCCAAAGGCTGCAACTAAATCGGTCCCAGGCTCAGCCCCAAAGCAGGTTCTAAAATCTTCCAAAGGGGGGGATATTCCTGCTAAGACTCCGGCGAAAGCTCAAAAAGAAGTCAAGCCTTCCTCATCGCCTAAAGCGAAGGAAGTTTCTCCAGCCAAGGCTAAGTCCAATTCTAATACAAAGGTTCAAAAGCCTGGGGATAAGAAAGCCGATGAAGTTAAAACAAGCAAATCCAAGGGAATTGAAGCAGCAATGCCTGCTCAGGGGGCTAAAGCGAAGAAACAACCTGTATCTCAAAAAGAATCTCCAAAGCCCTCTGATGAAGGCGGTGGATTAGATCCGGATATTGATGTGTCCGGGGTGGATCCGATTTTAGGTGGGGATATGTTAGAGGACAGCGACGAATTAGCCTTAATGACACCGGAGCAAAAAAAGCAAAGGAAAATTGAAAAGGAAAGGCAAAAAAAGCTGGAATTAAAACTTAAAAAGAATGAAAGGCAATTTATAAGGCCTGAAATGGATCCGGCTATATTAACAGCAAACAATGTTCGCAAAGAGTTTCTTGAACTCAAATATTCATTTGATTGTGAGCCAAGAGATTTATTTTTGGCGCTTACAAAACCGGAGTATATGCGCAATTGGCTCGCAGAACGAGTTGAACAAGACGATAAAACCGGCGTTTATAGTTTTCATTGGCGGAATTATACAGAATCTGCCAGGCTGGTAGAAAAAATACAAGACAGGTACCTGAAATGGCAATGGGTTGGAGGCGAAAGGCCTAATAATGAATTTCTTATTTTCTCGATCGATATGATTCCCGGGGATGTTTATGTGGATTTGTATATTCTGGATATTTGTGAGCCAAGTGAAAGAGAAATTATGACCAGAGGTTGGGATAAATTAATGGATCGTCTTCGCTTGACCGTCACTTAACAGAGGATAAGTATTAAGAAAAAGGGGATTGATTCATCAATCCCCTTTTTTTATGGCGACTTGGTTGCCCAATCCGTTTAATTCAAATTCAGCGCCTCCAGACTTACAGGAAGAACTTTACTCACGCCCATATCCTGCATGGTTACACCATAGATAACATTGGTAGAAACCATCGTGCGCTTGTTATGGGTAACTATGATGAATTGAGAGTTGCCGGAAAACTCTCGTATGATGTTATTGAACTTATCAATATTGGCATCATCCAATGGTGCATCTACCTCATCAAACACGCAGAATGGGGCGGGCTTGAGCAGGTATATGGCAAACAACAAGGAGATTGCAGTCAGGGTTTGTTCTCCTCCTGAAAGTTGGTTGATATTCAATGGCCTCTTACCCTTTGGTTTTGCAATAATGTCAATATCGGAATCCAAAGGATCATCGGGGTTTCTCAACACAAGGTCGCAAACATCGCCCTCTGAAAAAAGCGTCTGAAACACCTTGATAAAATTCTCCCGAATTCTGGTAAAGGCATCCATAAATGCAGCTTTTGCATCATGATCAATTTCTGCAATGGTGTGCATCAGACTTTCTTTAGCGGAAACAAGGTCATTCTTCTGAGTCATAATAAAGTCGTACCTTTCTTTCAACTCATTATAGGCCTCAACCGCCATGGGGTTAACCTCGCCAAAGGAATGGATTTTTTCCCGGGTTTTATTGACTTGTAAAGTGAGTTCCTCCAGCGTGGTTTCCGGAGGAAGGGATTGGAGAATCTCTTCTGTCAAGTCGGCTAACTGTATCCCAAACTCTACCTCCATCCTTTCTTTTAGAGAGAGCAATTCAATTTTTATAGAGCTGGTTTTGTCTTTTATCGAATTGCGTTCATTATCTAAATCATCTTTTTTCCGCCTCTCTCCACGAATGTTTTGATCTACCTGATTGATGGAGGATTTACAAACATTCAAGGCATTTTCTAATGCTTCGGTTGCTTTTTCTTTTTCTTTTTTGATTTGGTACAACTCCAGAATCTCATCGTCATTCTGTAGGTTTACTTCCACCAAGGATTGAATCTCTTCTTTGGTTTCTTCAAGCTCTTTTTTCAGATTAACGGAATTTTCCCGAATACGGGTTTCACTCTCCCGGTTCCTTTCAATATCTTTTTCCAGATTTAAAACCTTATTGCGCAATTGTACCATCGCAACATTTTCCTGGTTAAAGGTTTCCGCCACCAGTGTATATTGACTGGACGCTTGTTGTTGTGCTTCTTTTTGAATCAGTTCTTTTTCCTGAAGTTCTGACACGATGGCTTTAGCTGCTTCAATGTCAGGGTCCAATCCAATCATTTCCTCCTGGACTATACCAATTTCAGACAGGATATCCTCAGATCTGGCGCCGGTTGA
>CANHCC010000232.1 GCA_947459115.1 Bacteroidota bacterium
AGGTAAAGCCTCCCCGCAAAACAATAAACATTTAAGTTCAGGCAATTCTATACGGTCAAAATATGGCTGCAGTAATTGAATCACAGACGGAACCAATAAGGCTGTATGAACTGATTCTTCTTCTAATATCCGAATGATTGCAAGCTGTTTAATTTCATCCTCCGGAACAGTGCATACGGTTGCCCCATGAACTAAAGGATATAGATAGGAGAATATCGAAAGATCAAATGTCAGGTCAAAACTCTGAAGACATGGCTTGCCTTCAAGATGCTTGAGCCCCGTCTCATCACAGGCATTGAAAAACGCCTGTAAAGCAACATGAGAAACCGGAACCCCTTTAGGAACCCCGGTACTGCCTGAGGTAAATAGAATATAGGCACTATTATTCCCTGTCTGAATCTTAGGCACAGTCTTCAATCCCTCTGAAATATTTATTTCGGAAGCTTTAAGTAATTCTGGTATTTGGGCAAGATCCAATATGACCTGATTCCGCTCTTGGGGATGACGAGGATGTACGGGAACAAAAGGACATCCGGAGAACAAACAAGCAAGAATCAAGGCATAACAATCCGGATGATCCTCGCATTCAATTGCGACAGGTAATTGAGGGCGATTTAAAGATTGAACATAACTTTGAAAAGCCGCCACCCGTTGAGAAAGGTAGGCATATGAATACGACTGACCTCGAATCCTAAAGGCCGGATGAATCGGTGGATTTTGAAAATGTCGTAATATGTCTGTTAAGTAATTCAAAGTACAGGCAAAATTAATGGATTTTGCCGCTTGTTATGGATTTCAGAAGGCTCTTTCTCATTTTTATTATTTAGTATATTTGTTGTATGAAAACCACCGTTAAGACACTTGCAATTCTCAGCCTCTTCCTATCCATTTTTGCTTGTAAAGATTCGGAAACGCCTGCGCCTCCTGCTAATAATGGCAATACATCTTCGCCATCGCCACGCCTGTATTTCACCTTTAAATTTGATAGCACACAGGTTCGACTCAATAACCTGGGCCAGCCCTCTGTGATTCCTGCAGGCCATGCGGCACAATCTCCGATATTTAGAAAAATGAGTGCCCATTATATTGAAATGACCCCTGAGGCCTTGACCGGCCTCGGACAAGGATTGATTCTGTACCATGCACCTGAAACGAACATCGGAGGAGAAACAGCCATTGATTTTGACAAATCCAAGCCGGTTGGAAATGGAGAAGAATTCTTTTCCATACCCCTGAGTCAGGTAAGCACAGGTACCTACAAATACTTGCGTGTATCACTGGCCTACCAAAACTACGATATTCAATTTAAGTATGACACTTTCAACCTCCAAGGTACAATAGCCTCATTCATCGGCTATAATACCTATATCCGAACCCATAAACCCAAGAATATTGAAGTTGCGGTAAATGCAAATAAGAAGCAAGGATACTGGGCATTTGAAACCGTGGGCCAAATCCTACAAGGGCAATCCCCTGCAGGAGCTACCACCGTTCCAAATCCAATCTTTGCAACCTCCCCTGTCCCACAAGGCTCTTGTGTAGTTACGGGGGCCTTCTCATCACCTTTGGTCATTCAGGGCAATGAAACAAAAGATATCCATATAGAGGTTAGCTTGTCGGTCAACAAAAGCTTTGAATGGAAAGATGTCAACAGCCCGGATGGCATATACGAGCCTGGCGCTGGAGATACAGTTGTAGATATGGGCATTCGGGGACTGATACCTTATGTCTATAGATAATTAGACCTCAAAAATTATCCCTCAGGTGTTATAAAGCCTGTCTCAGAATACTTGAGGACCCAAAACTCAGAAAATAAAATTATTGCATATCTTCGTAATGAAGGGGATATGCCTGAAAGTAAAACTATCAGCAATCAGCAAATTGTTATACTTCGGCATAGAAATAATATAATTATATATTAAATTTGCATTATCAATTGTTTTCAACATTAGAGCGAGACTAATTCACTAAAGCATAAACATTGGATTTATACCCCAAAAGTTCTGTTGTACCAAAAAGGAATTGAAAATAATAAAAAAATATTTGTTCATAAATAAACATAAGGCGTCATCAAAGCCACAAGTTATTGGTATAGATAGCGATAAACACATTTGTTCATGAATACAAATATATTTTTTGAGGACATCCTAAATGGTATGAACTCCGATGTTGTTGTCCTATCCCCTGAATTTAAATATATTTATATAAACAAAGCTGCTATAAAAGACAGCATTACAAGAGAATGGCTCCTAGGCAAAAATGACTTTGATTTTTTTAAAGCCAGAAATTTAGATTTATCCAGAGCAGAACAAAGACTACACCACCTTGAACTTGTAAAAAAAACCAAAGCACCTGTTCAATTTGAAGAAGCCACCAACCTTTCGAATGGTAAAAAAGAGATAAAACTTAGAAACTATCATCCAATTATTGACGGAGATGGCAACATAACAATGATCATAGGCTATGGTTTCAATATAAGTAAAATAAAAGAAACAGAGTCGGAATTGGAATTAGCCAGAGAAAAAGCTGAAACCTTAGTAAAATCTCAAGAAGATTTTTTAGCAAAAATAAGCCATGACCTTAGGACCCCATTAAATGCAATTCAAGGAATTGTAGAAATGCTCAGCGAATTTAAATTTAATGAAAAGGAAATGGCGTTATTTAAAATTTTAAAAACCAATTCCGACCATCTGTTAGACTTAGTACATGAATTATTAACACATGCAAGAATCAACAATAGCATTAATTCCTTGAGTTTGGAGGAAGTTAAAATAAAGCCTTTTTTAGAAGAAATAACAGATACTTTTCGTCTTGAGACAAACAGTCAAAGTGTAAATTTTAATAGGCAAGTGTTAATGGAGGATAGTTTATTTTTATCCGTGGATAAATTAAAATTAACTCAAATCATAAACAACCTGATAACAAATGCCATAAAATTTACGCAGAAAGGTACCGTGTCATTTTATGCAGAATATTTTCCCGATACCCCAAGATATGGCAGTCTTAAAATCCGAATAGAAGATACAGGTATAGGTATTCCGGATGAATTTATAGAGCAGATATTTGACCCATACAGTCAAATAGATTCTAAGATAAACCTTAAGAAAGGTATTGGCCTTGGGCTTAGCATCACGAAAAAACTCGTGGATTTACACCATGGAAGAATTATCATTAGTAGTAAATTAGGAGAAGGATCTGTTTTCAGCGTTTATATACCTTGCAAACAAATCATACCAAAACCAACTATCCTACCCGATACAGAATCTCTAAATATAAAATCGAGTCAAATTCTAATTGTAGAGGATCATCCGGTCAATCGTTTTTTGTTACATAATCAACTGGATGATAAAAAACATACCCTCGTAGATGCAGAGGATGGAGAATCGGCGTTAAATTTATGTCGAAAATATCAGTTCGATTTAATTTTATTAGATTTTAATTTGCCCGATATCTCAGGGGAGGAATTATTACATCATATCAAAAAATTACCGAATTATAACGCTATTCCTGTCATTGCAATTACTGCGAATGCGTTTCAAGAAATAAGACAAAAAGCCTTAGAGATCGGATTTTCGGAATTTATTTCCAAACCCTACAGGAAAGATGAATTAATTCAAAAAATACAACAGGTGTTATCCTAAAACTCTAATGGGTCTGTCATTAAAAAAACATTTTCAAAATATTGGAAACAAATGGGAATCTCTTATCGGGGAAGAATTCCAAAAATCATATTTTGATGAATTAATACGATTTCTGGAACAGGAACACTTAGCAGGGCAAATAATCTATCCATCCGGGGAAAACATTTTCAAAGCGTTTGAAATTATCCCTCCAGATCAAATCAAAGTAGTCATTCTTGGTCAAGACCCCTACCATGGGCAAAGCCAAGCCCATGGACTTTGCTTTTCGGTACAGGAGGACTCCACAGCCCCTCCCTCTTTAGTAAATATATTTAAAGAAATA
>CANHCC010000233.1 GCA_947459115.1 Bacteroidota bacterium
ACTATCGTCAAGATTGTCGACATGCTTTTGCCAGGTATTTGAATTGACTTATTATTTTTAATGTTTACCACCTTCCCTAATGTTAATTTTAAAATACCCTATAACGTTTTCGGGCTTGGCGAAGGTGGCGATTTTCACCACAAATGTTGATGCGGAGAACCAAACTTTGATTAACCACAAATGTGTCTGCGGAGCACTGAACCGCCACTTTTGCCAAACCCGTGTTATCAGCTGGGCTTCTTTCGGTCGTCAAGTTTGTCATTTAGAATTCGTCAATTATTTCAACTGTCGCTTGTGCAAAAGGACTGCTGTCAATTTGCATTTGAAGCACTCTACGAAAATTGTTAAGTTCCTTCTGTTCAATTAAATTCTGCATTTTAGTTCTGCCTTTATAGCCCTTCTGTAATATTAATTCTATTGCATCGTCCACACCTGTCAAAGTGCTTGGCATATCATACATAATTGCTGTTGGTGCATTTTTTGGGTCTAATTGAAACCAAAGATGATGTTTACGAAACTTGGCTTTTATGTCATTTGCAAAAAGTCCGTTTCGTTTATAGAAAACTGCTGCCTTTTCACGTATCATACCTTTTAGGTCGCTTGGTATAACAACTTTCAATTTAAAGTCAGTATAAACCACACCGTTAAACTCTAAATTCTCTGCTGTTTGAACACTCTCAACTAAGTCAGCAACAAAGTTTTTATAATAGCCAATTGCTAATGCAGTTGTTGGATAAAGGCTTAAATGTCCAAGTTGATAATGCTCTTCAATTTTGCTGATGTATGCAGAACAAGCTGCTTCAATTGTTTCATCTTTAGTCTTGTCGAACCGAGGCATATAAATTCCACTAAAGTCCGATGGAAGTTTAACACCGTCTTCAACTAATAGAAAAGATTTATTGTGTCCCATAGAACCTAAAAACAAAGACATTTCAAGAATAACATTGTCCCGTGGTTCGATAACTAACTTGTCATTAGTTAGGGTTAGGTCGTCTGCCGTTGCAACAAAAACACCGAAGTCAAAATAGTTTGACATTCTTATTAGGTTATCAAATGTGCTTCTGTTTGTCTCCCAAACATCAGGTTCTTGCCATAAAAAACAGTCTCCAATTTTTGAAAGATATGTTTTTACCTTTTCAGCAATTGGATAACCTGCTGTTGAAGAGCCTATAAATATTTTTGGTTTTAAGTCTGTCATAATGCTAATAAGTTAATAGTGCTTTTCTAATTGATGGACTATTTATTTCTTTTGCAGAATCAATGATTAAAGTATCTAAATCGTCTTTTATTTTTTTGATTTCTGGAACTAAGTCGTCTTTTTCTAAAGGCTTTTCAGTTCCATTTGGGCTACTAATTCCTTTTCTGTGCGTTGGTTCGTTTATAATTAAATTCATTTCGTCAGAAATTGCCTTTGCAATTAATAATTCATTTCCGAAAGTGTAATTCAAAGAAGTATTTTCAATATTGTGAACTATAGATGTTAAGTGAAAACTTGAAAGTTTAATATCACCGTCAGCCTTCAAGTTTTTTAAAAGTCTTATTCCTTTTCTTGAGCCGTCCTTTGTTGTGTTTCCTTTATAGTTCACGTTATTGATATGTGCAAATGGGTAATCTCTAATTTTAGTTTTAGTAGGAAATTCATACAAATAAATTCCTTTGTAGTGTTCATCCTTAGTTTCTATAAATTTTTTGGAGTGATACCAAAAACAAAAAACAATATCTACTTTTCTATTTAATGATTTATTGAAAATAGAAATACTTTTTGCTCCACTTGTATCTACTTCATCATAAATATTTTTTAAAATTTTTATTGATTGGTCTCGAAGTGATTTAATATCATCATCAGGCGAAGTGTCTTCATAACTATTTTCATTGGGTAGTCCAGGCTCCAAAAAATGGTAACGGTCAATAATTGTTAAGAGGTCAAAGTCGCTATGAACTTTAATGTTTGTGTCAGTTATCACTGAACCTTGCGTTTTATAGGCTCTATTGAAATGTAAATCAAAATTGTCTTGAAGGTGTTTTTGAACCCTATTTGCAGCATCAAATGTTTTGTTATTATACTTTTGGTCTATCTGTCGCATTGATTCAGCAAGATATTTAATGTTCTGTGGTATCTCGTTTGAACTGAAGGATTTAGAAATAACAGATTCATTAAGTTCTTTGTCGAACTTTCTGTTTTGAATATTTTGGAGTCTTTTTGTGTAGTCTAATGTTGCCATTTATTGTTTCTTTTTATTGTTGTCCGAGTCGTTGTGCTGTGTCGTCATAGCCTTGCTGATAACGAATCGCTTGGCGGTGTTTTTGCCCCTTATTGCGTATATTTCCCCTTTGGCTGAACACCCTTATTTCCTCCCTAATATATTCATAACCAGTATTCAGAGGAAGTTGGGCATTTTCCATATCCCAAAAATATACACCCGCAACTACAATTCCAAATCACCGCCGACTGAAGTCGTCGGAAAAGGGAGATGCCCTTACAGGGCGAAAGCGCTTCGCCCACGGAGTTTGATTAACTTTGTGGACTCAAAATTATTAGAATGCGTGCCGAAGATTTTCAGTATGATTTGCCGGAAGAACGAATTGCAAAATTTCCTTTAGAGGATCGCTCTGCTTCCAGGTTTTTGGTTTTTAATCAGGGTCAAATTAAACATCAGGCTTTCCGGGATTTGCCGGAATTGACGAAAGGAAATTATCAAATGGTATTTAATAATACCAAGGTTATTCCGGCACGACTGATTTTTCATCGGGACAGTGGGGCAAGAATCGAAATCTTCTTGCTGGAGCCGATCGAGCCGTCTCCTCTGGTTCAGTTGGCTATGCTGGCCAAAGGCCATGCGGTTTGGAAAACGATGATTGGTAATTTGAAAAAGTGGAAAGAGGAAGAAGTGCTGCAATTAACTTTTCCCGATGGCACGAATTTACAAGCCAGACTTTTGAACCGGGAGGAGAAGACCGTGGCGTTTGAATGGAAGCAGGATCTACCCTGGCATTTCGTCCTGGAACAGGCCGGAAAAATCCCTTTACCACCCTACCTTAATCGTGAGGCCGAAGAAGAAGACAAAGAAACCTATCAAACCGTCTATGCCCGTTCTGAGGGTGCTGTGGCAGCTCCGACGGCCGGCCTGCATTTTACCCCAGACATCATGCAGACCCTCGAGCATAATGGCACAGGCCTGGAATTCCTGACCCTGCATGTGAGTGCCGGAACTTTTCAACCCCTCCAAGGAGAGGATATCCGTCAGCATCAGATGCACCACGAACAAATGGTGCTTTCAAAAGATACCCTGCTCCATTTAATTCAAGATTCCCGGCATAGAATTGCAATCGGTACTACATCTTTACGCACCCTCGAAAGCCTATATTGGTATGGTGTTCTACTGCAAGAAAACCCTCAGGCAGATTTTAATATCCCACAACAGACGCCTTACCGTTCTTATGGATTTGAATTACCCTCCAGAGAAGTCGCACTTCAAAATATCCTGACAAAGATGAATCAGGAGCAAACAGATACTTTACATGGGATAACCGAAATATATATTCTTCCGGGTTACACACCGCGAAATGCAGATTCCTTAATTACCAATTTTCATCAACCGGGTTCTACCTTACTGGTATTGGTAGAGGCGTTAATCGGCAAGGCCTGGCGACAGGTTTATGCAGAAGCACTGGAGAAAGAGTATCGCTTTTTGAGTTACGGAGATAGCTCGTGGTTGATTTGGAGGGGAGGGAATTATGAGTTATGAGTTATGAGTTATGAATTAGGCGTTCTTCGAACGCTCCCCCCGAGCGTACTTCGACCAGGCTCAGCACATGCTTCGATACGCCCCCACTGAGCGTGGGGGCTACTCAGTGACCGGGGGAGGAAAGTATTGAAGGTCGTTCAGGAGAACGAAATCAAT
>CANHCC010000234.1 GCA_947459115.1 Bacteroidota bacterium
CGAATGATTTTGAAAGCGTTTGGGGAGGCTCCGGAATGCGTAAAGGAGTTATTGGAGATTAAATCCACCGGTATATCAACCGCAAGGTTTGAAAAATTGCATAAGCGCAATGGCTATCAGATTGTTGCCCGACGATTGTATCTGATAAATCCGATTTATGCCTGGAAGTTCGGCCTGAAGCCCAGAGAATTACCTGTTTGGCTGGGAAAGATTCCCTTTTTCCGGGATTTTTTCTGCACCACCGCCTGGTATTTAGTCAAGCCGGTTTAGGGAGAATTAAGCAAATGGCGTCGCTTGTTTCTTAGAATCCCACAATAGATAAAAAATATGCAGAATAAAAGCCAAAGAACAGGGATATTTACTTGGCATACCCCACATTTTTTCTAATTTTGTTTTATGGAATTTGTACTCACTGACCGACTGATATTAATCGGGATTTCACTTTTCACCCTGATTACCGTAGCCGCATACACGGTATATGCGGAAAGAAAGGTTTGCGCCCTGATTCAGCAAAGGGTAGGCCCCAATCGGGTAGGCCCTTTAGGATTATTGCAACCATTGGCAGATGTCATCAAATTGTTATTGAAGGAAGACATCGTGCCTCAATACGCCAATCGTTTTCTTCACTTTCTGGCACCGGTAATTTCTGTTACATTAGCTTTGACAGGGCTTGCTGTTTTGCCATTCGCTAAAGATCTTCACATTGCCGATGTCAACATTGGCGTTTTGTATGTATTGGCAGTTGGTTCTATCGCCGTGTATGGCGTTACTATTTCAGGCTGGTCTTCCAATAGCAAGTATGCCTTGTTAGGTGGTCTTCGTTCTTCCGCTCAGATGGTGAGTTATGAGTTATCCATGGGCTTGGCCGTGATTTCAGTGGTGCTTCTGACCAATCATTATTTTGAAGGGACCGAATACCTAAGACTCTCCTCAATTGTGGATGCCCAAAATGGTGTTTGGAATGTGTTCCGCAACCCACTTGGCTTTTTAATCTTTACCGTTTGTGCTTTCGCAGAAGCCAATCGTGCCCCATTTGATTTGGCCGAGGCTGAACAAGAACTTGTGGGCGGATTCCACACGGAGTATTCTTCTATGAAGTTTGCCAACTTCTTCCTGGCGGAGTATATCCATGTAATTATGGGATCCGCTATGATTACGACCCTTTTCTTTGGCGGGTATTTGTTGCCGTTTGAAAGTGCCATCATGGGCATGGGCGTCGAAGAAGGCTCTATGACCCTGATGTTCCTTCAAATAGGCTCCTTCCTAACTAAAACTTTCATCTTCATGTTTGTGTTTATCTGGGTAAGATGGACGCTACCTCGATTCAAATACAATCAGTTGATGAACATAGGATGGAAGTGGTTTCTCCCGCTTTCTATTCTCAATATCATGGTATTGGCAGGAATTTTGTTGTTCCTGTAAAAAAAATAAATCTTTTAACCCAATATGGCGTTTAGAGATTTAATAGAAATATAAATCTAAAGGCCATATAGCCAATCTTTATGGAATCAAATTTTTCACCCAGAGTTCGCGATGTCATTTCGTATAGTCGCGAAGAAGCTTTGCGTTTAGGGCATGATTATATCGGCCCTGAGCATTTGTTGTTGGGACTAATCCGGGACGGGGACGGGGTCGCAATTAAGTTACTGCGAGACATGGGGTTGGACTTTGTTAAAGTGCGTAAGACCATTGAAGAGTCTATCCGGTCCACACATGCTTCCATCAATGTCGGAAATATACCTCTGACCAAACAGGCGGAAAAGATTCTGAAGATTACCTACTTAGAAGCCAAATTATTTAAAAGTGACTTAATTGGAACAGAACATTTACTTCTTTCTCTCCTCAGAGATGATGATCATATTGCAGCTCAGATTTTAATAAAAGAAGGCGTTACTTATGATTCAGTCATCAATGAACTAAAACAAAGTGGAAATGTTCGGATGGCTTCGCCTACCGGAGGGTCAGAGAAGTTTGAACTGCCTGAAGGAAGTGAAAAAAGTAACATTATTAATAAAGGCGTTAAATCCAAGACCCCTGTCTTAGATAATTTCGGTCGCGACCTGACGAGGGCTGCTGAGGAAAATAAACTTGACCCCATTGTTGGTCGGGAAAAAGAAATAGAGCGCGTGGCTCAGGTCTTGAGTCGTCGTAAAAAGAATAACCCTGTGTTAATTGGGGAGCCCGGAGTCGGTAAAACTGCTATTGCAGAAGGCCTTGCCTTGCGCATTATTCAGAAAAAAGTTAGTCGAGTCTTATTCAATAAGCGGGTAGTGACCCTGGATATTGCCTCCCTGGTGGCCGGAACAAAATATCGTGGGCAATTTGAGGAAAGAATGAAGGCGGTAATGGCCGAACTCGAAAAATCTCCGGATGTCATCCTATTCATTGATGAGCTTCATACCCTGGTTGGGGCTGGTGGTGCTTCCGGTTCTTTGGATGCCTCCAACATGTTCAAACCCGCTTTGGCCAGAGGCGAAATACAATGTATTGGTGCAACCACATTGGATGAATACCGTCAATACATAGAGAAAGACGGAGCCTTGGAAAGACGCTTTCAAAAAATTATTGTAGAGCCCACTTCTCCGGAGGAAACCGTACAGATTCTTCAAAATATCAAGAATAAGTATGAGGATCATCATAATGTGAATTATACCGATGAAGCGATAGAGTCTTGCGTATCCCTCTCAGATCGTTACATCAGTGACCGGCATTTCCCGGACAAAGCCATAGATGTTCTGGACGAAGCAGGTAGTCGCGTGCACCTGTCTAACATTCATGTGCCTCAAAATATTTTGGATTTAGAAGGCAAGATTGAGCATATAAAAGAAATTAAAAGCTCCGTTGTTAAAAGTCAGAATTATGAAGAGGCTGCCAGGTTGAGGGATGAGGAGAAAAAATGTCTGGAGGAACTGGAAACAGCCAAAGCTGCCTGGGAGGAAGAAACGAAACTTAAGCGTTACGAGGTTACGGCGGAAAATGTGGCCGAAGTAGTTGCCATGATGACAGGTATTCCTGTTACGAAAGTAGCAGAAGGAGATGCAGCGCGTTTGGTTCATATGGAAAACGAGCTCAAATCTCATATCATCGGTCAGGATGCTGCGATTGAGAAGTTGGTCAAGGCGATCAAAAGATCCAGACTCGGACTGAAAGATCCGAATAAACCAATCGGTTCTTTTATTTTCCTCGGTCAGACCGGTGTAGGGAAAACCGAATTGGCGAAAGAACTTGCACGCTATTTATTTGACAGCGATGAGGCCTTAATTCGGGTGGACATGAGTGAGTACATGGAGAAATTTTCCGTTTCCAGGCTTGTTGGTGCGCCTCCGGGATATGTCGGTTATGAAGAGGGTGGGCAGCTCACCGAAAAAGTCAGAAGAAAGCCATATTGTGTGATATTGTTGGATGAAATAGAAAAGGCTCATCCGGATGTGTTTAATATTCTGCTCCAGACATTAGACGATGGAATTTTGACCGATGGTCTGGGCCGCCGGGTGGATTTCCGGAATACCATCATTATTATGACTTCCAATATCGGTGCCCGGGAGATAAAAGAATTTGGCTCCGGCGTAGGATTTGCAACCGCCGGTAAGGTGGCCAAATCTTATGATACGATGAAGAGCACGCTGGAATCAGCACTTCGGAAGGTCTTTCGTCCGGAATTTTTGAATCGTATAGATGATATTATCATCTTCAATGCATTGGAGAAAGATCATATTTACAGGATTATTGATTTGTCTCTGGACAAAGTCTTTAACCGTATTCGGGAGATGGGCTTTGAGATAAAGATTACGGATAAGGCTAAATCATTTATAGCGGATAAGGGCTATGATCAGCAGTTTGGTGCCCG
>CANHCC010000235.1 GCA_947459115.1 Bacteroidota bacterium
AGCAGCATCAGAGGAATGCTCAAGATGGCGGGAGTGAGTAATATGTGGCCTGGGATTTGGGTACAATCCTTTTTTTCTTTGGGCGTTTCGGTGTGTTTCATACCAGAGGGTTGGATGGTTAGAGAGGGTGAGGGAAGCTTGTTACGGACGTACGCTCAAAGCTAAGGGTTTTTCGATTGCCTCCTGCCAGGATTTTCCTTCATGCCCAATTAACACGATCTGGCTTGGATGGTATTTTCCGACAAAAGCTTCTAATCCTTTGGAACGATGAACGGGTTGAGTTTTTATTTCTATGGCAGCGGATTCTGTGCGGGAGGAGAGCACGAAATCCACTTCCAGGTCTCCTTCCCGCCAGTAATGAAGCTTTAGAGGAGCTGTCAGCACCTGATTAAGCAGCTGGGCCCCGAGTGCGGATTCTACCCATCTTCCCCACAGGGCATGTTCCTGCTGAGCCTGACGAAAGGATATGCCGGACATAGCGCTCATCAGGGCATTGTTATAGACCTGGAATTTGGGAGGAGCCGCCCGTCTTCTTGCAGCGTCGGGACTGAATTTTTCTAAGCCCGCTAAAAGTCCTGCTTGTTGTAGTAGCAACAGATAATGGGAGAGGGTAGTGGTATTTCCTTTATCCTGAAGGCTGCCTAGTATTTTGGTTAAGGCAACGATTTGGCCCGAATAGGAGCACCCCAGTTCGAACAGTCTTCTGAGTAATGCAGGCTTATCTACCCGGGTAAGCATCAGAATATCTTTTGATATGCTGGTTTCCACAAGAGACTCCCGAATATAGGCTGCCCAGCGATTTTCGTCTTCAATCATGAACGCGGCGCCCGGGTAAGCCCCGAAATACACAAACTGCTCAGGTGTCCAGCCAAATGAATCCCGCATTTCCGGATAGGTCCAATGGGGCATGATGGTCAGCTCAAACCTGCCTGCCAGGGATTCATTTAAGCCATCTTGCAACATGAGCCGGGAAGAACCCAGCAGAATCACCTGCACAGATGCCTGTCGTCCCCTGTCCTCATCCCAGCAGTATTTGACGACAGAACTCCAATTGTCAATTTTCTGAATTTCATCGAGCGCCAGGATGACTTTCTGTCCGGATTCTAAGGACAAAGCTCTGGCCTTTGCCCATTGAATCTCTATCCATTCCGTGTTCGCAGCTCCGGCATGATCTGCCGAAATGAAATGGTAGGGCATGCCCGAGTCTTCCAATACCTGCCGCACCACGGTGGTTTTTCCAACCTGTCGAGGGCCGGCCAATACCTGAATCAATCGGACCGGCTCTTGCATCCTGTCTTTTAAGATCTGATACCCAACTCGGTACAAGGTGTTCATATGGTTTTTGCAGATTTGGTCACTTGGGAGGGCAGTGCCAGGATCATTTTTCTGAGCATGAGTTTTTTCTTCATTTAGAAGATCTTAATAAAATAAATAATTTATACTATAAAAATTACATTACAAAATTAGTAAAAATAATTGTTTTAATGAGTAAATTAAATCATAATATCTAGTAAATTTAATATTTTGACATAAATAACTAAAATACAATACTATATGTGTATTAAATAAGAAAGGTAAATGTGGATTTAGGGGGTGTCTTTTGTGGCCATTTGATGAGAATTTTAACTGGATTCGTTCGCTTTGTTTTGGTTATTTGATACGAATTCTATCTCAACTGGTGTATCTTTTTCCTGGTTGGTGAGAAAAATTCTAGACCCGTGAAGGTATGGTGCCGACAGAATTGAAAAGGTTGGGTGAGAAAGACAATTCAATTTCCAATCTCCCTGCCGATGGAGAACGCACAGGACACTTAACGACTGTTATTACTTTACCTCAAACTTTACGTATATGGAAGTCTGAATTTTGATTTTTCTGAAGTCGACAGGTTCGTAGGCCGGGGTAGCTGCTCCGGCAACTTCCAGCATGTCCATTTGGGCATTCGCCATTTTATTAAAGTACATGGGTGGTTGATAGACCTCATTCTCTCTTACAATCAGAGCTTTCCCCGTTTGTTGGGATATGGCATTCAGCAGATAATCGGATTTGGCTTTCGCTGATTTAATTGCCTCAATTCTCAGGTCTTTTTTGAGCTCTTCCATCCTGCTGTGATCCACTTTTGAGATATAGGCATCTGTGATTTCGATTTCGTCCAGGAGGGCAAATACCTCGCTTACTTCAGTCGCATTGCCAAGGCGAAGTTCATACTGCGTTTGGGAAATAACCTCCCGATTACGCCACTTGTGATGGTAATAATTGGCATTGGCATCGGAGAGGTAGAGATTTTCTAATGCAATGCCTTTTCTTTTCAAGCCGGATTTGAGTTTTTCTTCCTGTTGGGCAACGGTAACTTTATCTTTTCCTGTGATTCTCTCACGAATTAATATCCCCAAATATATACGATCCGGAACAACTTCCTTTTCCGCCATACCATTGACTTCGATGTAAGGCGGTTCGGGTTGCATGGGGAATTGGGCCTTCAGTGTATTTCCGGAAAATAGGATTACCAGAACTGACCAAACAACGAAGAAAGGAAGTGTTTTCATAGGTTTATTTAGAAGTCGTAACGTAAGAAATTGTGAAATGGTATGAAGGGGTAAAATAAAAGTTGGTTGCCAACCAGGATTGACAACCAACCAAATATTCTTACAACCCAACCGGTGCTTTCTTTGCGATTTCAGGTACTTCTCCTGTCAATGAGCCCAGAAATGCTGTGATACGGCTGCTTTCTTCATCTGTCAAATCCCGGTCTAATTGTATTTTGGCCATGATTTTTACCGCTTGCTTCAGATCCGAAACACTGCCATCATGAAAATAGGGAGCGGTCTTTTCTACATTTCTTAGGGTAGGAACCTTAAACATATACATCTTGCTCTCATCTTTATTGAGCGTGTACATGCCTTTGTCGATATTCTTGCTCCCGGTATGTTTCCAGTAATCATCATGTACGCCAAATTTTTGGAACATATTGCCGCCCAACAGATTTCCGTTATGACAGGTATTACAACCCACTGTATAGAATGCAACCAGACCTTTCTTCTCTTGAAGTGTTAAGGCAGATTTGTCTCCTGCCAGATATTTGTCAAATCGGGAGGGGGTAATCAGAGATCTTTCAAAAGCCCCGATGGCTTTTTGAAGATTATCATACGAAATCGGATTGCTGTCCTCCGGAAATGCGTCCTTGAACATAGATGGGTATAAATCGGTCTGAGACAAGCGCTTCATGAGAAAGTCTTTGCTCGGAATTTCCATTTCTACAGGATTCAAAATTGGCATGCCGGCTTGTTCTTCTACATCTTTTGCACGACCATCCCAAAATTGAAAATTATGCAGTGCTGCATTCAGTACCGTTGGGGAATTTCTGTCTCCCGTTTTGCCGGCATCTCCCGGCGATACCGAAAGGTTATCTACACCGAAAGTAGCAAGATTGTGACAGGAATTACAGCTGATTTTTTCGGTTTTCGATAAACGCTTGTCATAATACAAAAAATGGCCTAGCTTAACTTTCGCATCCGGGTAATTGCCTTTCAACATGTCAGAATTGCCTGTTAGTGCCGTGAAGCCATCTCCTAATTTTTCTTGTATGACCAAATCGTATTGTGCACTTTCTTTCTCTTCTGCGGTTAGTTCTTTGGTCTCTGAACCGCCACAAGCGATAAATAATCCAGAAAGGAATAAAATGCTGATTTTTTTCATGTTTCTGCGTTTAAACTTGACAAAGATAATTAATCCTAGAACAGAATAATTATTATCTAAGTTCCTTATTTTGCTCTAATGGGCCTTTAAAGTGATACTTGTAGGGTGTCCGGTACTTTA
>CANHCC010000236.1 GCA_947459115.1 Bacteroidota bacterium
AAATTGTTGGAAGAAACCTCGGTAATCTTTGTGGATTTTCACGCAGAGGCCACTGCCGAAAAACGGGCGATGGGTTGGCATCTTGATGGTAGGGTTACTGCCATGTTGGGCACCCACACGCATATTCAGACCGCAGATGAGCAAATTTTACCACAGGGTACGGCTTACATTACCGATGTGGGATTTACAGGCCCTCAACAATCGGTTATTGGCATGGATATTCAACAAGCCTTGAATCGTGCCATTTTACAAACGCCACATAAGTTCATTCTGGCGGATAGAGATTATCGTCTGAATGGCGTCATACTGGAATTAACTCCCGAAACCGGGAAGGTCGATCGCATACAGAGAGTCTCGGTTTCGATAGAGGGATAAGGCAAATCACATTTTTTCAAGCGGAGGCTTGCACCAAGCGGAGGCTTGCACCAAGCGGGGGCTTGCACCAAGCGGGGGCTTGCACCAAGCGGAGGCTTGCACCAAGCCATTTGCATTTAATTTACGGATTAATTGGAATTACGCCCACGGAGTCGGAAATTCGCACTCTGATTAAAAATTGTTATGGGTTTCAAATGTGGAATTGTCGGATTGCCTAATGTTGGGAAATCGACCTTGTTTAATGCCTTGTCTAGTGCAAAGGCAGAAGCGGCCAATTATCCGTTTTGTACGATAGAGCCCAATCTGGGCGTCATCCTGGTGCCGGATCCGCGTTTGGATAAATTGGCAGAATTGGTTAACCCCCAACAAGTACAACCCACAGTGGTTCAAATAGTGGACATCGCCGGATTGGTAAGAGGGGCTAGTAAAGGTGAAGGATTGGGAAACCAGTTTCTGGCGAATATACGGGAGTGTGAAGCGATTATTCATGTGCTCAGGTGTTTTGAAGACCCCAATATCGTGCATGTAGAAAGTCAGGTGGATCCGGTGAGAGATAAGGAAATTATTGATACCGAACTCCAACTCAAAGATTTGGAAACAGTCGAAAAGCGTTTGCAAAAAGCACAAAAATCTCTGAAAGGCGGAAGCAAGGATGCACAGCGCGAATACGCTTTGCTCCAGGAGTATGAGAAGATATTGCAAGAAGGTAAATCTGCCAGAACCCTGGAGTTGAATGAAGACGACGCAAAACTTGCAGGGGATTTTGGTTTATTAACGGCCAAGCCTGTGTTGTATGTCTGTAATGTGGATGAAGGGAGCTTGCCGGACGGAAATGCCTTAGTTGAAAAAGTGAAGGCTGCGGTTAAGGATGAACAGGCGGAAGTAATTATTATCTCTGCCGCCATAGAATCTCAAATTGCGGTATTGGATACACTGGAAGAGCGGAAAGAATTTCTGGAAGCGTTAGGGCTATCTGAGCCGGGCATGCATAAGCTTATTCGTGCGGCCTATCAATTACTTAACCTGGAAACCTATTTCACGGCAGGCGTTAAAGAAGTTCGTGCCTGGACCATCTACAAGGGAACCAAAGCCCCTCAGGCTGCCGGAGTGATTCATACCGATTTTGAAAAGGGATTTATCCGGGCTGAGGTAATTAAGTACGCAGATTATATTCATTTTGGTAGCGAAAATGCTGTTAAAGAAGCGGGGAAATTAGCGGTCCAGGGAAAAGAATATGTGGTGGAGGATGGGGACATTCTGCACTTCCGATTCAATGTCTAATTCATAAGCGTTAGGATATTTCTGTTCCTCTTTTGCGGAATGCCATTGCCGTGGCAATTGTTTGGCTTATTCAGGCTTATTTTTTGACTTGAAGAAGTAAAGGGCAGGAGGTTTTGAGCAGATTCTTTCCATGAGATAAATTTAATTTCTCTTACTTATGAATTCAAATGATAAAAAGAGTAATTTAGCCCATTAACTCTACTTTTTAGGATCATTTTTTTTAATAAGAAGGACAAAATCAAATGAAAGTTAGGTTTCACTTTAGGAGATCAGGTAAGGGGAATGCGGTTCCTGTGTATCATCAGGATTTATTGGCGAATTTGATTCGTCAGTGGATCAACTCAACATTTACGGAATCCGAGGACCTTCAATTTGATTTGTTCACTTTTTCTTCTCTTAAAGGCCTCAATAAGGTGGAGGGGAATTTGATGTTTTATCATTCCCAACAGGTTCATATCATGTTGTCTAGTCCCCATGAAATGTGGCTGACGCGCCTATCGGATAGTATTATGCGTCAGGGTAGTTTTCAGATACATGAAATGACTCTTCTGCCGGAGGCTTATGAGGTTGCCTCCCCTCCTGTTTTTGGATGGGAATCCAGATTTGTGAGTATGTCACCGATGATACTGTTTGACCCTCACCTCAAGCCGGAGGCCCCATCGGAGATTCTTAATCCTTATTCCAACGACTTTTCAGATTTGCTCTACGATAGTCTTCTTGACAAGATGGAAAGTTACCCATTTGGAAATTTTAACTTCAACGAATACAGCAAATTTCAGGTTGTCCCGGATTCTGAGTATATTCGAAAGCTCAAGGAGACGAAAAAGAAATTTGGACGACCTTTGGAAGTGGAAGG
Source organism: Bacteroidota bacterium (assembly GCA_947459115.1). Taxonomy (GTDB): domain Bacteria; phylum Bacteroidota; class Bacteroidia; order J057; family RFSG01; genus CANHCC01. The sequence continues at coordinate 2,513 of CANHCC010000236.1, forward strand.
TAGAAAAGTTAAATCTTATCTTTTTCCATTCACATTGTTTGCGCATCCTGATGTACAAAGTTTCGTGTATGCGGCAGGCATAGGGTGTATGGGGTCTACAGGGTTTGGGTGTGTGGACCTTGTCGTGCCCGGGGCAAAGAAAATATAACAACATTATGGCGGATATTACTGTAACCGAATTAAAAGAAAGAATGGATAAGGGCGAAAGCCTTATTCTGATTGATGTGCGTGAACCTCATGAATATGAGCTCTCAAACCTTGGCGGTCAACTGATACCACTTGGAACCTTGCCCGCTGCACTGCCTGATATGGAAGAGTTAAAAGATCAGGAAATCATTATTCATTGCAAATCCGGTGGCAGAAGTGGTCAGGCGGCTGCTTTTATGCGGCAGAATGGGTTTTCCAATGTTCGCAATCTGCTGGGTGGTATTCTGGATTGGAAGAATAAAATTGATCCCTCCATTCCTGTTTAATTTCGGTAAAAAGAAAATCCTGATTGGGACTTTTACCGGTCTGATCCTTGCTGCAGGCCTTTGTCTTTTTTTTATCTCTGTAAATTCAGAAAAAGCAAAGGTGTTTATCCCCAATCGATTACCCGCTGCTGAGGTGTTGGATTCTTTACCCATTAGCCGTTTTGGTTTTTTATTGCAGGGGCTCTCAATTTTGCCTCTTATTGGCAAAGATTCTTTGGGGCCGGGTTATTATGAGATTCAGGCCGGCAGGTCTGTATTTCAGTGGTATAAAACCCTCGTCGGTAATTATCAAACGCCCATAAGAATTACCCAACCTTCTTTTCGAACGCTCAACGCTTTGGCATCCTTCTGGTCTGCTCAACTCCGTCTATCCTCTCAAGATTTACTGACCTATTGGTATTCCTCTGAATTCCTGACGGCCCAGTCCATAACGGCAGATCAACTGCCCTGCCTCTTTCTGCCAGAAACCTACGAGCTTTATTGGACCAGCACTCCGGAGGTGCTCACGCACAAAGCCCTTGCCTCTTACAAGAAATTTTGGAATGCAAAACGAAAGGGGCAAGCTCAGGCTTTAGAGTTAAATCCGATGGAGGTCTGCATTCTTGCTTCGATTGTTCAGGAAGAATCGAATCTTCGGGACGAACAAGCCGTCATTGCCGGTGTGTACCTGAATCGCCTGAAAACCGGGATGAAGCTACAGGCAGATCCCACGGTTCGCTTTGCTGTCGGCGATTTTAGTCTGAATAGAATATTATATACCCACCTGGGTATTAATTCTCCCTGGAATACCTATCTCAATGTTGG
>CANHCC010000237.1 GCA_947459115.1 Bacteroidota bacterium
CAGGGCAATACCCTTTACTATGCAGCATTTTCAGCCTGCGAACTATCCGTGCCAAGTCATTTACCCAAAGACATTTTAATTACCGAGGTAAAAAAAGCCACCAAAGTCCTTGGGATATTGCCGGAAAATCTGAGACTTTACAATTATCCTGTTAGGACCTTCTCTTTCAACCGTCAGGATATTTTGCAAAACCTCATCGAGTTGAGAAAAGAACTCCAACCGGATTTAATTCTCATACCATCCTTGCAGGATATCCATCAGGACCATGGTACCATTGCCACTGAAGCTGTCAGAGCCTTTAAAGAAGCCTCCATCTTATCCTACGAATTACCCTGGAATAATCTAAGCTTTAATACCACTTGCTTTATTCCCTTATCGGAGGAATCGGTGGAAGTAAAAGTCAAAGCCCTCGAGCAATACGAATCCCAACAGCATCGCCCTTATGCCAATGGGGAATTTATCCGGGCATTGGCCAGAACGCGAGGGGTTCAAATTGGCGCCCGATACGCTGAAGTTTTCGAAGTCGTCCGGTGGATTCTATAACTGTACTTATTACCGGTGCAGGTGCCCCGGGTGCTGCCGGCATCATCCATTGTTTAAAGCAAGACCCTAAGCTGCGCATCGTCAGTGTGGATGCCAATCCTTTGGCTTCCGGTCAGCTTCTGAGCCATGCCTTTCATGTTGTCCCCCCGGCATCAGATGCGGCCTTTATCCCCTCCGTACTGGAGATTGCAATAAAAGAAAAAGTACAGGTGATTATGCCTCTCGTGACCCGAGAGTTAAATCTCTTTGCCCTGGCAAAAGGACAATTCCTTCAGGCAGGCATTACCGTATTGGTTTCCTCAATAGAATCTTTGGACATCTCGAATGATAAAGGCCAATTGTATCAATATTTACAATCCAAAGAAATAAGGACACCAGCCTTCCGTCTGGTAAATACTGTGAAGGCCTTTCAGGATGCTTTGAGCTCCCTGGGGTTCCCTGAACGACAGGTCTGCTTTAAACCGGTCCGCAGCAATGGGAGCAGGGGATTCCGCATCCTTGAAACGGAGGATCGAGCATTGCACCGATTATTCAATGAAAAGCCTAATCAAACCTATATTCAAAAAGAAGAAATTTTGGCAATTTTAGACTCCGGCCCCTGGCCTGAGCTGATGGTCTGCGAATATCTACCCGGAGAAGAATATTCTGTGGACTGTCTTGTACTGCCTAATCAAAATCCCCTCATTATCCCACGAAGGAGAGATCGGATGCTCCAAGGTATTAGTACCGCCGGAACATTCATAGAAGATAATGACATCCTGATTTATTGCGAACAAATACTTAATACCTGCAACCTTACCGGAAACATTGGGATACAAGTAAAGCGGGATATAACTGGAGAGGCCTTAATCCTGGAAATCAACCCAAGGGTTCAAGGAAGTATCTCAGCAGCACTTGGGGCAGGCGTCAACTTACCTCTGCTACATGTGCAGCATGCCTTAGGCATTCCCGTAGATTTGGGCTCCATTCAGCCCAAGTGGGGGACCCGATTTGTCAGAGTATGGAAAGAACTATTTTATGACCTCTGATTTAAGCTCGTATCAATATTATATTTTCGACCTGGATAATACCTTGTATCCTGAAATCCAATATTTGCAGGCAGCCTGGCAGGAAATAGGACAATGGCTTAATACCTGGAAACCGGAATATTCCCCGAATACTGTTGAGAATTGGCTGTCGCACGAATTTCACAAACAAGGTAGAACAAAATTATTCGACCGATTTATTCAACATTTTGGTCTTGAAAGCGAGGACCTTCAATATCTCCTTGATATTCTGAGAACCGTGCAGGTGTCGGGTGGAATTTCCTTATTTCCTGAAATAGAAACATGGATAAAATCTGAACCCATAAAAAACAAATCCCTATTTATTATAACGAATGGAAATCCTATTCAACAGAAAAATAAATATGATCAATTAATCCGGCGCAATATACACTTTGAAGAATTTCTAATGGCCAATACGATTATTCCAAAACCTGATCCGGCTGCTTTTATTCATATCCAACATAAACATCATTTAAATTCAAAACAAGGTTTATCCATTGGAGATTCTGAGGAAGATCGTTTAGCTTCAGAAGGAGCGGGTATAGACTTTATCTCTGTTGAGGCATTCAAAATTCGTATTTCTCAATCGGAGTCATGAGTCCCCAAAAATCTATCGTCTTTACGGTAATTAATGATCTCCGATCCGATCAGAGAATGGACAAAATATGTACATCCTTATCTTCCCTGGGATATGCAGTAACCCTTATCGGAAGAGCATTACCGGACTCGCCGAAATTATCCAATAAACCCTATCAACAGATTAGGTTAAATTGTTGGTTTCAAAAAGGTAAATTATTTTATTTAGAATATAATCTTCGTTTATTATTCAGGCATTATCGACATCGATACGATATTTATTCTGCAGTGGATATGGACACCCTGTGGGCTGCCTGCAAGGGCGCCCAAAAATGGAAATCCAAATGTGTATTGGATGCACATGAATATTTCTCAGAAGTACCAGAAGTCATTGAAAGACCGCTGGTAAGAAAATTCTGGCAGTATTGGGAAAAAAAATGGATTCCCCATACCCATTTGGCCTATACCGTAAATCAAAGTCTGGCGGATATATTTACAATAGCGTATAAAAAATCATTTCAAGTCATTCGAAATGTACCGAGGTCTAAAAAATTAAATACCATTCCGGCAAAAGAGAAATTCATTTTATACCAGGGAGCGCTTAATAAGGGTAGGGGACTGGAAGGCTTAATCGAGGCCATGCCAGACATACCCTGTCAATTAAAAATAGCAGGCGAAGGCGTCTTATTGTCTCAATTAAAGCAAATGGTCTCAGACCGGCATCTCGACCATAAAGTTGAATTTCTGGGATTTGTTCCTCCTTCAGAACTATCCATTTTAACACAAACTGCCTACATCGGATATAATGTTTCTGAAAACATTGGATTAAGCTATTACTACTCCTTAAATAATAAATTCTTTGATTATATCCAGGCCGGTTTGCCTGCCCTCACGAATGATTTTCCCGAATACAAGAGACATTTGGAACAATTTGAAACCGGGATATTGATCGAAGCACCGACAAAGGAATTCCTGATTCCTGCCTTTAAACGCCTACTCGACGACGAAGGCTGTTATCACGCACTGAAATCAAACTGTCTAAAAGCCGCTCAGGTTTGGAACTGGGAAAACGAGGAAAAAATACTCGACAAAATGTATTTAGAAATTCTGAGTTAAAGTTCAGGAGAAACATTGGGAAATAGAGGATTTTCCCAAACAACGGATTCCCAAAAAACATTAGAATTGAGGACTAACAAATAAAACAGATTAGGTCCACCTTTATGGTTGACATAATTCGGCATACTATCCTCTAACATTATATTCGTTCAAATTTCGAGAAAAGACAGGCATCTTACACATTCCTTACCCGGGTATTTCTCGATAAAGCTATTATAAATTAATTTAGGTTACACATGGCTTGACGCTTTCCTCGAAATGACCACGGGGGAGGAAGTCATTCCTGCATTTTAAAAAGAAAAGGTTCTTCTCAAAATTATGATTCAAATAGATAAACCACGATAGTCATTTCGAGGACGAGGCCGACACGAAAGGCATAATCAAACCCATGCCTCAAAGGCCTCGTATCGAGAAAAGACGGGCACCTCACCCAACCCTTCCCCGGGTATTTCTCGATAAAGCTATTATAAATTAATTTAGGTTACACATGGCTTGA
>CANHCC010000238.1 GCA_947459115.1 Bacteroidota bacterium
CGGCAACCGCCACAGGCCTTTTGGCCGGAACTTATCAAATAACAGTTACCGATAGCAGAGGTTGTTTTGAAAACAGATCGGTAGTCATTGTGGAGCCAGCGCCCCTAATAGTCAGCTCCACTGCGACAGATGTCGCTTGCTTTGGGCAAACGACCGGAGCCGTTTCCGGTTCGGGGCAGGGGGGCACATTGCCTTATATTTACACCTGGAATACTAATCCGGTACAAACCATACAGACAGTAACCGGACTTGGTGCAGGGGCCTATGCCTTAACTATTACGGACAGTTCCGGTTGCACAGCCTCTTCCACCTCGGTTGTCAGGCAACCATTACCCCTGAGTGTTCAAACCACTTATATAAGCCCGGATTGCCATGGCGGAAATAATGGACAAGTGATTGCCAATGTTTCGGGCGGTGTGCCTGCCTATACTTATTTATGGACCGGAGGTCAAACTTCCGCCACTGCAATTGGACTGAATGCCGGCACTTATGCCTTAACCATAACAGATGGTAATGGGTGTCAGATTAGCGGAAGTCAGATTCTGCCAGAACCTTTGCCCCTGCAAGTATTGGTGAATGGCACAGACCTGACTTGTATAAACCCTCCGGATAATGGAACCGCATGGGCAACTGTTACCGGAGGAACCGGCCCCTACACATACTTATGGTCTGGAGGCAGTACACCCAATTTGGCCACCAATTCTGGCTTTTCTGCGGGAACCTGGTCCGTTCAGGTAACGGATGTAAGCGGATGTACCAATCAGGGATTTATCGTATTAAATGCCCCCAACCGTCCAATTGCTAATGCGGGCATCGACACTTTTTTTTGTGAAGGAAGTGGAGGTGTTGGTATTCAAGGCAGCGCATCCGGGGGAACACCTCCCTATGCTTATTGGTGGCAACCCAATAATGGCTCTTTAAGCAATGCATTTTCCCCTACACCATGGGCAAATCCGGATACCACAACGGTGTATTATTTATCCGTTACAGATGCCGCAGGTTGTACCAGTCTAATTCCGGATCAACTTGTGGTGACTGTTTATCCACTGCCTATTGTGGATGCAGGACCAGATGAAGATTATTGTATGGACGGGCCTGCGGTATTTATTTCCGGAAGTGTTACCAATGCGCAATCCGGGGGGTATGAATACCTTTGGCTGCCTTCTAACGGACTATTCTGCAACACATGCCCGACGACCTATGCAACACCGGGAACCACAACCATCTACACCTTAAGGGTCAAACATATTTTAAGCGGCTGTTCCTCTGACAGCACCACCTTAAATTCGAATAGTTCGGTCATTGTGACAGTGAAGCCCCGCCCGATTGTGAATGCAGGACAAGATACCAGTATTTGTCAGGGTGATAGCGCGACCTTATGTGCGGTTGCAACCGGAGTAGGGCCACTATACACCTATGACTGGAGTCCCAATCTGGGCATGAATAATTCAACACTTCAATGTCCCAATGTTAGTCCACCTCATTCCGTATTTTATTTTGTTGTAGCCACGAGTGATGGGTGTGAAAGCCCTGCGGATTCTGTGTTTGTACAAGTCATTCCAACCCCCATAGTAGATGCCGGCAATACTAAAAACATATGTCCCGGAGATAGTGTTCTTCTGGATGCTATTTCCCAGCAAGGCAATCAAGTGGTGTTTTCGTGGACGCCCGTCAACGGCCTGAGTAACCCATCTGTGTTACAACCTATGGCCAGTCCGTCAACTACTCAATGGTATTACCTTCAGGCCAACAATGCCGGATGCGGAGGGGGAATTGACAGTGTGTTGGTTATTGTTCATCCCCAGCCTTTGGTGGATGCAGGATTGGATACGACGATTTGCGATACCGTAGCCGGTCTGATCCTAAAGGGCTCTTATACAGGCGTACCCTTACCGGTACAAATTACATGGACACCCAATGGAAGCTTAAGTGCTGCAAATATACTGATGCCACAGGCCAACCCGGGTAATTCAACCCTCTATTACCTAAAAGTAAGTAGCGGAACGCCTCCTACCCAATGCTGGGCAATGGATAGTGTTCTGGTAACCGTATTGCCCGGAATCAATCTGGAAGTGAGTCAGGATACAGACAAGATGTGCACAGGTCAGAATATTCAATTGTATTCCTCTGCAGGTTCCGGCAATGCCAGTTTTGTTTGGACACCGGCTTTGGGGCTAAATGATCCTCTGACTGCCAATCCCCTTGCGAGCCCTGCAATCACAACCACATATATTCTAGCTGCGACTGAAGGACAGTGTACCATGTGGGACTCCGTAAGAATTCTTGTACATCCCGAGGTGCGTGCCCAATTTTCAATCACCCAAGCAGAGGGCTGTGGCGCGCATTCCGTTCAATTTCTGGATTTATCCTCCAATGCGATATTTCATCACTGGGATTTTGGTGATAGTTCGGTAATAAGCAATCAAAAAGATGTTTCTCATACTTATGAAACCCCTGGCTCTTATTTTCCATTTTTGATTGTTAAGGGACAGGGTGGGTGTGTAGATACTTTCCAAAGCTCAGTCCCGGTTGTCATACATCCGGAATTCAAATCCAGGGTATTAATGAACCCCGTTCCACCATTAGAGCTTACACTACCCGATGCCATCGTACATCTGGAGGAGAACAGCCCCCAATCAGTCAAGCGTGTGTGGGATTACGGAGATGGAACTATTAGCACTCCAACTTCAGGTTCTCACAAATATACTCAACCCGGCACCTACTATATCACCTTAAACAGTTGGGATAGTGCCGGATGCTTATTCACCTGGAGAAGTCCTCCTGTGTTGGTTAAATCACCGGAACTTTTTGTACCGAATGTTTTTACGCCTAACAATGATGGTCTTAATGATGTTTTCCGGGTAGAATACTCGGGTCATGAATTATACCTGCTTCAAATTTATGATCGATGGGGCGTGAAGCAATTTGAAACGAGAAATAAAAATACATTTTGGGATGGTCAGGATATGAATGGGCAAGCAGTACCGGAAGGTGTTTATTTCTGGCAGATTGGTTTAGGCTCTGTTTTTCATCAGGGCGAATTAACAATCTTACGATAGGCATTTGATCCGTCTGAAGAAGATCTTAAATGGCTGGAATGCCCTGTCAAATGGGTCTTTAGGTCAAAAATTGCCGATACGAGCATTTTATATCAGTCTGATTTCAGGCTTAATCCTTGCCTGTGTTATTCCACCCTTTCAGGCACCGGATGAAGTGAATCACTTTTACAAAGCCTGGCAGATTTCGGAAGGACAATTTCTGACCTTAAAGGAAAACCAAAGAGTAGGGGGGTATATTCCCCATTCTGTGGACAGCCTTGCCCATTACTTTTCTCAATATCGTTTTGCACCTCAACCTGATATTTCAGCTCAGGAAATCTTAAGCGCCCTGCAGCTTCCATTAAAACCTGAGGTTCGATCGTTCCGGGACTATCCCAATACAGGCATGTATAATCCAGTTGGATACTTGCCTCAACTGCTCTTCATGCCGGTAATGATACAGTTAGAATGCCCCCCATTATGGATTCTTTACGCGGGCAGGATTGGGTCCGTGATTGTCTGGGCGTTGTCTGTATGGATCTGTCTGGGTTGGTTACCTGCCTATCGGGTTTTGTTTGCCTTGCTGGCCTTTCTTCCCATGAGTTTGTTTGTGCACGCCTCTGTGAGTGCAGATGTGGTATTAAATGCATCGGCTTTTATTTTGTTAGCCTTGTTTTTAAGAAAAAAACA
>CANHCC010000239.1 GCA_947459115.1 Bacteroidota bacterium
AAATCCCTGGACAGCCTGAATATATTAAAAACCCGTTATTTAGAGGGAGACCTTCAATCCGGAAAGGCTATGGCCTCAGGATTGCTTGCCATATTTAATTTGTGGGGCATGCCCGGTGAACAAATCACCGGTGTAGAGAAGATGGATGGGACAACCTTATATGATGGGATAATCGACATTATTACAGAAAACAAGGCGTTTTCAAAACACCATGCAGCTCTTCAAAAAACCCTACTGTTGTTGTTAGAAAGGGGCTGTATTTATCCGGAAAAAGCAGCCACGTGGATAGAAAACATGAATCAAAAAAGCAAGAAAGGTTTTGAAATATCCGAAGCAGTTAACCTTTCAGACAAACAGCGCATCCTCTATATCCTGCCACCCAATAGGCGTGCAAGTATTATTGCTCAATACTTAAAAGAAAATCCGGAGAGTGAATTTATCCTGAAGTGGTGATGGGGACAAATGTTTCATCAGGCATTTATCAACGCAATAATATCTAACTCGCCAATAATTTTACAGCATCTTTCCATAAATAATGGGGCAAAGGAACACTTAATGCCCATTCAATACTCATAGGTTTTGAACCATAGTGGTGTTGTAATAAGCCTTCGCCGACAAATACATATCCCATAGTACTTCCAAATTCATCTTTGGCTTTTTCCCGTACAAAAAGCAAAATTTTCTTATTCAAATTACGGTGATGAATATAAGAATATCCCTTGGGCGTATCTGGCCCTGCAGAGTTTTGACTTTGCCAATGAAATAACCGATCGTTAATTGCATAGTCATCGTACATAGTGGTCGGCGAAAACTTTTCTTCTGACTTAATTAAATCAATAAAAAGTATTTCAGTGTTTATCGTTTTATTTTCAGCTACGCCAACACCTATCCTGAAAGAAGATGCCTTTGAAAAACTATTAAGACAAAAAGCAGCTAAAATTTGGTCCCGTGTATAACGCGCGTGAAGTTTTAAAGGAAGATTATAGGGTAAAGAAATATCGATAGTCTTGTAATCTATTCTATCGATTAAAATCTCCAAGAGTTCTATGATTTCCTGTACTAAAATTGGATTCTTACCAATTTGTTGTATCGACTCTTCTAAAGATTCAAATCCACCCGAAGATTGCCATACATCGTAATGCAGCATCAAAGCCATTATTTTCTCATCTGGCGTCAGTAATTCCAATTGTATTTCGAAATTTTTTTGGGCGAGCCCTAAAATAAATTCAAAATAATTAACACAAGAAGTTGAAAGCCATTTATTTTTAATTGCAGAAAAAACAGAAGTCTCATTCACATGATCAAATGATGGAAGTATTCCCGCCATATGACAAAGTCTCATCCAACAATACTTTTTATAAATATAATTAAGTGGGATATTATAAAATTGGATAAAATTCCAAAGTGTCAAGGGTAGTGAAGTTTCATTATGATAGTTCTTGATATAATATATCAATTGACTACTGCTGAATTTAGTGGCCTGAGTAATATTGCGTAGAATGACCTCTTTTGCGACTTTTTCAAGTACAATTGAGCAACCCAAGGGTAAATGCGGGAAATTATCTTCAATTTCCTGTTTTACCGGAGTGGTTGTTTTTCCAATTAATGCACGAAATTTATTCTCGAACTTATACTCAGGTCTCGCATTACCAACGAAATCTAATACCGTCAAACAATCCTTATTGTCCGCCAACCGTAACCCTCTGCCTAATTGTTGAAGAAAGACCGTTAAACTTTCCGTGGGCCGAAGAAACATTACGGTATCTATTTCCGGTATATCAATTCCTTCATTAAAGATATCTACAACAAACAAGTAATTAATCTGCTTATTAATTAATTTCCGCCTTATAGTATCTCGGTGAAGATTACTACTTGTGCTGACCAGATAATCTGCTTTTAATCCGGCTTTAATAAACATATCTGCCATAAATCTGGCATGCTCAATGGTTATGCAAAACCCCAATGCCCTTACCTGATGGTGATCTTTTGTGTACTTTTTCAACGCCTCAATAATTTCGCCAACCCGTCTGGAATTATTCGTGTATGCACGACTTAATTCTCCGACTGAATATTTTCCGCGCTGCCAAGTTATATTATCCAATGGAACGCTGTCGGAAATACCAAAATATTGAAATGGACAAAGAAGTTGTCGATTCAATGCATCAGGCAATCGTATTTCTGCTGCAATTTTATTGTGAAAATCTCCTGTTATATCTTCTTCATCCATTCTTTCCGGCGTTGCGGTAAGACCTAATAAAATAACAGGTTTAAAGTAGTTTATTACGGAACGATAGGAAGATGCCGGTAAGTGGTGACATTCATCAAAAACAATATAGTCATAAAATTCTGGTGAAAGCGAAACCTCTGAGAGCTTGTTATTAAATGTTTGAATGGTTGCAAAAACATATTCGAAACTATCCGGGACAATACCATCGTACCACAATGAACCAAAATTATTTTCTCTCAATATCCCACGAAATGTTGAAAGAGCCTGTTCTAAAATCTCTTTACGATGTGCCAGAAACAGAAATTTTGAAGTTGGATTATTTTTGCGAAAATTCTTGTAATCAAATGCCGAAATAACCGTCTTGCCGGTGCCAGTTGCTGCAACGATTAAATTACGATATCTATTGTGAATGCTGCGCTCTACTTCTAATTTTTCAAGTATCTCCATCTGATAAACATGGGGCTTTATATCAAAAAAAGATTCGCTGTTCAAAATTCCTTTGTGTGGTTTTTTGCCGTGATTTAAAGACTGCACCAATTTGTCTCTATGAATGTTTTTATCAAATAATTCAAAATCGTCACTTCGCCAATAGGATTCAAATGTCTTTTGAAATTTATCGATTAAATGAGCAACCTCTTTAGTGGTGATTTTAACATTCCATTCCAGACCATCTGTAAGTGCAGACCTTGAAAAATTTGATGAGCCTATGTATCCTGTATGAAATCCGGTGTTTCTAAAAAACAAATAAGCCTTAGCATGTAATCTCTCATTATCGGTATTGTAAGAAATTTTTACCTGTGTATTCTTTAACCCTGACAACAATTCAATCGCTTTATAGTCAGAAGCACCCATATAAGTTGTGGTTATAATTCTTAACTGCCCTCCTCTCCGAGTAAATTCTGAAAGCTCTCTTTCTAAAATAATAATTCCTTTGAACTTAATAAAAGAAACCAATAAATCGATTCTATTAGAAGAAAGAATCTCTTTTTTTAATTCACTTTCGAGTGAAAGACCACTGTTGCTTCCCCCGGTAAACAGCTCGCTGTGGGAAAGTCTGGTATAAGGGGTAATTTCTTTAAGATGGAGATCTAAATCTGTAAAATGTTCATCAATTCTAGAAAATACAGCTTTTAATATTTCAGCTTCACTTTCTATTAAATCTTTATCGAAATCGTTTTCCTTTAATTCATTTTTTAAAAATTGGATTAGCTTATTCGAAATTTCAATTTGCATCTCTATCTGCTGATCACCTTTAATTAAATCTAAAGCACTTTTTATGGTCTTAGATAAATGTCTTGAAATAATTAATGATGCCTCCTCTTTATCTATTCGTGTTTTATTAACGATATAACTCGACCTGTCCAATTGGTTAATCTTTTCCATAACCATACGGGTTACTAACTCTTCATAAATACCTTGATTCATAGGTTGCTTATTAAATAACTATTAAAATATGATGTT
>CANHCC010000240.1 GCA_947459115.1 Bacteroidota bacterium
ACTCAACTTAATGAAGATGAAGAATTGACCTTGATTGATTTTGCAATACAAACAATTAATGCAGACGAACAAATCGAGTATTCTGAAATCAAGTTTTTTAAAAATATTCGACACCGTTTGAAAGTAAGCGATGAAAAAATATTAGCTCGTTTCCCTGACATTGAACAATACTTGGAAGACGACATAATTACCGACACTTTCCTTGACAAAATCACAAGCCAGTATTTTGAAATTGCTGAACTTCCACAGTTTGATGTAATCAGTATTGCTGATAACAATAGACAAGATGAATAACACATTCAAAATAGTGTTAGCCATTTTGTTTTTTCTGTGTTTAGCAGATATGCCATACGGCTTTTACCAAATTGTAAGATTTGTGGGTCTAGTCGGATTTATTATTTTGGCATATCAGGCAAACTTACAAGGTAGACAAATCGAGTCGGTTATTTACGGAGTACTAGCACTTCTTTTTCAACCGTTTTTCAAACTCGCACTCGGCAGAGAGATCTGGAACATAGTTGATTTGGTGGTTGGTATCGGTCTAATAGTATCAATATTCATTAAACCTAAGAATAGGCAATCTTAAATGGATTATATGGGTAATTCATACAAAACAATCCATAATCAAAAAATAGACTGTATATTCCGAACCATACTTACCCCATTCAGGCGTGAACTGACCCCTCTGATTTTGAATGTTAATTCTACCATAAAATTAACTAAGGCAAAGTTATTTAGTTTTTCTTAATGATTTTCCTTTGAGTTCGATTCGGTGAGCAGAACCGAGGATTCTGTCCAAGATGACATGGACAATGGCTGGCTCGTCTATTATTTCATACTAGGCATTAACAGGGAGCTGACAACCCCAATCTCAATTTTCCCCGATAGGAGTGTCCTTAGAATGGTGATTCTATTTTATTACACACAAGGGTCTTGCGCCGACTGCACTGTTTAATAAATAATGAGTTTATCTGCAAAAGATTGTTTAGGGAGTATTTCTTGTTATTCTCAAAATTATTATCTTTGATGGCACATATGGGAAACAAGTTCAAGTATTATAATCAGAAAATAAAACTATTTTATGAATAAGCACTTTAACCACATAATAATAATTTTTGTGTTTTCTATTTTTATTTCTTGTTGGCAATCTGATAATGATAAGATAGAAGCAGAAAACATCCGTATTATTAATGATCTTGTATTGAAATACAAAGCAAATACGAATTGGAATCTTATAGAACGATTTTCAATTGAATATCAGAAATTGTTTATTGAACAAAATCAACTGATGTTGATTGAGGGAGAAATTTATGATATAATTAAAGTGGATGAAAAATATGTGGTTAAAATATTTCAGGATATAAACGAATGCAATAAAAATTTTCTTGCAGAGGCAATAATTGCTCCAAGTCATCTTAATATAATTGGAAAGATTAACAAATATTCAACAGGCGGTTTTATAATAAAGGTTTTGGAGGTTTCTAGCTCAAACCCGTCAATAGTACAAGATAAGGATGAATCTGGTTCATATACTTATTTAAGTAATTCACCATCAGATAAAATCACAGTTTTCAAAGGAGAATTAATTGAATATCACATTAACAAAGAAGAAGAATAAACTTAAGTTATGTATTCCGGACCAAACTACCCCTCATTCCGGCGTGAACTGACCCCTCCAAATTCGCAAATCAAGGTTTGATAATTGAGAGAATGAAGGTATCCATCCTCTACCCCCCTATTTCCCCATCTTTACCGGCCTCCTGGTTTTACCGACTGAAGTAATCTTCCTATTCCCTCATAGAGAGAGCCAGGCTCATTCAGGCCTGTGAAAATATCCTTATTGATCCAGCCTGAATAATTAGAAGCAAAAGGATTTCCTACAATCGATTCCTTTGGTGATTGAAATCAAGTCGAAAATCCCAGATTAGGATAGTTTCTTAAATACACCCAGCTTCCTCCCGAGATGCTTTACTCGATTTGGATATGCTCAATTTACCACCTCAAAGGACCCCTGAATGTGAAGACTTTTATCATTCGGAATTGATCCTTTGATTCAGGATTAACAGTATAGGTATATTCGGGTTCGGGATTAGGAGTCCTTTTCATCTATTTTTTGGGGGATTATAAAAGCGGCAGGTTTACCTGGATTTTCAGCAAGTCTCAATGTATCTTCCCCAATATAGTATGCGCTACAGACTTTGGGTTGGGGTTAGAATGCATCAGGTAAAGTGGAAACAATAAGATTAGCCCAATTTTATATGGCTGAAATTATGCTTAACTTTGGGTATTGGAATAGAATGACAAGACTTGAACAATACAAAAATGAAATTGAAAGACTTTGTAAGGCTTATCATGTCAGGCGTCTGTATGCTTTTGGCTCGGTGCTTACGGATGAGTATAATTCTAAAAGTGATATAGACTTGCTTGTGGATTTTAGAGATTTAAGATTAGAAGAATATGCAGATAACTATTTTGATTTTAAATTTTCATTAGAAGAACTATTTAATCGACCAATTGACCTGCTGGAAGAGAAGGCTATGAAAAATCCGTATTTACGAAAATCTATTCTTCAAAATCGGCAGTTACTCTATGGGAAATGAAATTAAAACATGGCTATATGATATGTTAAATGCCATATTAGAAATTGAAGGTTTTTTCTCGAATGGCCCAATGGATTTTCATAATTATCAATCCGACATACGAACCAAGAGGGCCGTTGAAAGGAACCTGGAAATTATCGGTGAGGCAATGAATAGAATCCTAACCCAGAATCCCAATATTTCCATTTCAAATTCCAGGAAAATTGTGGATGTTCGGAATATAATTATTCATGGTTATGATAAAGTTTCGGATGAGGTTATTTGGGGAATTATCATAAATCATATTCCCACCTTGAAGAAAGAGGTTGAAAGTCTGTTAAGGGGTTGAGTGAGCGTAAACATTCCTATCCATCCGGTAAACCCTATATTGAATCATCTTCAGTGGTCTCCTGGTTTTCCCGACTGAAGTAATCTCCCTATTCCCTGATAAGAGAGCCAGGCTCAATCAAGCCTGTGAATATTCCGGAGTGTATCGGGCGGAACAATGTAGAATCGAAACACCCTCAACTTACCGGAACAAAGAGTCCTAAAGTTAATCCCAAACCCCAAAAATATAGGTGATTCTTTGGTTCATCTCCATTTTTTGTGGGTAAGGAAAATAGATTGAATTAAAACAGATTAGGACGACTTGTCTGTTTAACACAAGCCAAAAGGAATAGAGCTGTGGTTTGTGGGATGATTCCCTCACCTTCGGGGAGGGTAAACGAAAGGGGCAAGATACACTTGCTCTGCTTCACCCCCCTGCCACATGCTGCATCCTGACGCCCCCGGCTTTGCCATCTATCCCCTCAATGCCGTTTCAAACTCAGGACTGATGCAGTCACCCCCAAGAACAGCGATAAACGGCGGTGGCGTCTCCATATCGAGGTTATTAAATATCAAACATTTGAAATTGGCCCAATGTGCTCACATCGCTATTTTAGGTAAATTTGTTTTCCCTCAGAACACACGACGCAAAAACGAAACCGTTCCAGATTATCATGATGTACAGAGTATCTTATCTTTTAGCCCTTAGCCTGATGCTACTCTCAGGCCAGATATCCGCCCAGTCAAA
>CANHCC010000241.1 GCA_947459115.1 Bacteroidota bacterium
GGTCCGGCTCTAAAGTGGCGGACAAATTAAAATGCTCTTCCGGCACTGAAGTGCCGGACAAAGGAAGATGCCCTTTCAGGGCAGGGGGGAGGCGGGAAGAATTGGATTTTATTCCGAATCGTAATGAAACCTACATTTCACAATACAGATTTCACCTTCGTGGAATTTATAAATCAATCGATGTTCTTAGTCAATTCGTGAGGACTAATGTCTGGTGAAAAGCCCATAGATGTGACATCATACTGCACCCTGCTTGAGCTTTTTTCCTGATAGTTTGACTTGCTTCCGTTTTTTATTTTTCGTTTTAATCTCTTCCATCAGTCTTCGAAAATCCCGAAGTTCCTCCTCTGACCAAGGGGTGGATTCTACAGAAAAATCAACATCTTTAGGCTCTTTAATTATTCCCATGTTTTTAAGATTTAAAATAATGTGAAATGAGACGAAGGGCGGCACTTGTCTCTATAAACATTCTCCGCCCACGAAAATGAGTGGCAAACAATGTTTCCTGATAATGCTTTATTAAGCTGGTTTTTGCATCAAAAGCCAGAAAACCTTCATATCCTTTATTCACCGCAACCTTGCAGGCAAATGCAACCAAATTCCCCGGAACCCCTACATAGACTTTATTTTTTCGCTTATTGAAATGCGCACTTTCAATAAGATGCATAAATATATGATCCTGCTTATCTTCAATACTCAAAAGACCTTGAATAATAGTCGGATTATTAACCGTGGTGAGTTTGAATACCTCTTTGCCTTTTGCCCGAATTTCATTTACCCAATCAAACTGCCATTCCTCTTTTTGTATATACTTGATATCCTTAGGACTTAATTGCACGACCTCCGTATCAAATAACTCTCCGGTAATTATATTCTCAATGCTATTGGTGAGCTTGTCAATAACAACATCGAGTTCCAATTTCGGAGATTTCTTCATTATTCAAAGATACGATTTTTTGGCTTTTAGTATTTTATTATGGACAAACTAAAATGCCATTCCGGCAGTGAAGTGCCGGATAAAGGAAGATGCCATTCCGGCACTAAAGTGCCGGACAAATTAAAATGCCCTTTCAGGGCAGGGGGGCTACCTGAACGGGAGCGATTTTCTCACCACTCAGATAATTCCTTCAAAGCATCTTTATGAGTAATGTATTTTCCTTTATCAATCTCAGCTACTGCTTCATTTATTTCCTGGTTATATTGTTTCTGAGAGATTCGTCCGGAAGTGTTCTCAATATTTAGGAAACTTTTAATCATTTCCAGTACTAGAACCTGTTGTTTGGAGCTTAACATTGGCAGGTAATTTTCAACCTGTTTTTGGATACCAGAATTCTTCATAAGAAGTTTTTATTTACCAAATTTACAAAAAATCTGCATTGATTGGGTATCGAAACCCTCTGATGCTTCCCTGAAATTTTCTGCCCTTCCGGGACTAAAGTCCCGGACAAAGGAAAATGCCCTTTCAGGGCAGGAGGGAGGCAGGAAAATTGCACTTTATTGCAGAAATCTATTCCGAATGGTAATGAAAACGGCATTTCGCAATCCAGATTTCACTTTCGTGGAATTTATAAATCAAACGATGTTCTTCGTCAATTCTCCTTGACCAAAAACCGGAATATTTATGCTTTAATGGTTCCGGGTTTCTAATTCCTTCAAATGGATGCCGTGCTATATTTTTTAATAGTTCGTTAATCCGCTTTAATTTTTTCGTGTCGGTTACTTGCCAATAGAGATAATCCTCCCAAGATTCATCCACAAACACATATTTCATGCATCCGGCAGTAATTCTTTAGGCTCTGACTGGCCTGACTCCAACTTCCGAATTCCTGCATCCAGTCTTGCTTCATTTTTTAAACTGGATAACTCATGACGAGTCGCATACAATGAATTATATTCTGCCAGGGACATAATCACAACCCCCTTGTCTTTTCCGCGGTTAATAAAGAGGGTCTCAAAATTCTGAGCAACCTCATCTACATAGCGCTTAAGATCCTTCCGAAAATCAGATAAAGTGGTGGAGAGCATAAATTCACAAATTATTGTACAGGTATATATACAAAATAAAAAAAAGGCACTAATTGCTTACCCTAAGCAATGGATTGCTACAAACGACAGATTATCATTAGCACACGACTGCCTCATAACCGTCACTCGCCTCAGCCAACTTCTATTCCCGATTTTATACACCTGAAAACACATGCACGCTTCTAATTCATTTCTGTTTAAATCCCGACCATTCCAACCTTGTAAGGAGAGGCTCCACATGATTTAATTAGAATTAACTGAATATAGGTCTTATCCTAATCAACCTTATCGTAATAAAAAATCGTTAGAAAACACCTAGCCTCTGACCTAAGCCCAATAAACAAAAAATGCACTTACATTTCTAAATATAAACCAGACCCATCAGGCCTTTTCTTCCAAACGCCCATCCACATGTTTGGCAAAACGACCTTTGCTTCTATCATGCACCTGACCAGCTACTGGCCAGGGCCAGCCTCCAAATTTGGTTCTATGATAGTCTTCAAAGGCCTGTTGAATTTCTTCCTTTGTGTTCATGACAAAAGGTCCGTATTGAATGACAGGTTCAGAAATTGGACGACCCTGAAGCACCAATATTTTCGATTCATGATTTCCATTGCGAATTTTTAATGCGATATCGGATTGAACCTCTGCTGCACTATATTTAGGAATTTGAACTGAAGCAATGTCGATAGAATCACCTTTATAAAAATACAGCGTGCGATTAACGCCGGTAGAAGCAGCAGGCAAGGTCCACTCAGCATTTGCCTCTAGGAGAATATTCCAGATAGCTACTTCATTTTCGGGAATGGAGGCCCAGGAATCCGGGGGCGCCGAAGGGGGCGTTGCATCCAATAACTTACCGGCAATAACTTCAATTTTGACATTCTTACCAGAATTGTCTTTTAAATCCAGCTTGGGAATACTTTCAGACCACAACATTTTAAAGAAGGGAGCAGACATTTTCTTTTTTGCCGGCAAGTTCAGCCAAATCTGAAAAAGCTCCATAGGATTATCCTTATCCTTATTTAAAAGTGGGAACATTTCAGAATGTTGAACCCCTTTACCTGCTGTCATCCATTGAACATCCCCTTTGCCATATCTACCGGCTGCGCCAAGAGAGTCGGCATGATCGACCAATCCTTCTCTCACTACGGTCACCGTTTCGAAACCTCTATGTGGATGACCAGGAAAACCGGGAATCTTATCGCCATGGTACATTCTCCATCCATCTTTTATAATAAAATCATCACCGATATTTCTCCCGGCGAGAGAAACAGCGGGCCCCATCATATCATTACCCTTGGGAAACTGATCTTCATGATGTACGCAAAACAAAAAAGGATCTGAGGTTTCCCACACGAAACCCAGGGGTTTAACTTTCAATATTGGGTTGGACATAGTTGAATCGGAATTGGAAACATTGAATTGTTTAGTGGTGAAGGCAGCCAAAGGTGCAGCAAGGACTGCACCCATACCCATGGAGAGCCTGGATAGGAAAGAACGGCGTTTTTGATCAAAGGGAGGTTTCATACCTTGCAGCAGGGAAAAATATTCAATTAAGGAAAAAACAAGGAAAAAATTCTAATTGTTCAAAATTAATAAAAAAGGGTGTTGGGGGTA
>CANHCC010000242.1 GCA_947459115.1 Bacteroidota bacterium
CAAAAAGGCGATTCGAATTGTGGAAAATGATGCTACGCGGGAAATTTTAAACAGGGATTCCAATGCCATTTTATTGTTCGGGCATTACCATAACTGGGAATTCATTACTCAGGGGTGTGGGGTGTATTTTACCGGGGAGAAGCAGCAGCACATGATTGGCTTTTACAAAACCATTCGAAATAAAGCAGTCGAATCTTTAATGAATACCAACCGGACCCGATTTGGAGGAGACATGTTTAGCGACCGTCAACCCAGACCGGTCATTAAAATTTTGACCGGAAAAAATAAAACGCTCCTGGGGATGGTCGCAGATCAGACCCCTCCGGGTCGAGACCAAATGTTTGTGATTGAATTTTTAGGTCGACCAACGCCTTTTTTTACAGGCCCGGGTTGGATTGCGGCAGCTGCAAGGGTTCCGGTGTACTATGGAAGAATGGTTCAGACAGGCTCGCATCAATATAAGATAATTCCGGAGAAACTATTTGAACCCGACCCGACCTTGTCAAAGGAGGAGATTATACAGGCAATTACGCTGGCCTACGCCCGAAAGCTGGAAGCTCAAATTCGCGAATTTCCCCAATTTTGGCTGTGGAGTCACCGTCGGTGGAAATACCTTCCCTAATCTTTTTAAAAGACCCGAAACTTAATGAATTAGCCAGACCAGTCCGCTGATGATAATCACTCCGGCTAAATTCATCCATAAACCCGCAACAATCATATCCCGCATCCGGATTTTTTCAGTCGCAAATATAACGGTGTTTGGAGGGGTAGCGATTGGCAACATAAAGGCCATTGAAGCACTCAAAACAACCGGCAATAGCAATTGTAAGGGAGGCATATTTAGAGATTGTACCAGACTTAATACAATTGGTAGAATGATATAAGTTGCAGCTGTATTTGAGGTAAGTTCCGTAAAAAAGGTCATAAACACGGAAAGGAGAACAATAATCATAAAAGGGGAAAATACCTTCAGATTATGGAGATGGCTGCCCAGCCAATCTGAAAGCCCGGTGCTTTGAATCCCTTCCGCTAACGCAAATCCTCCTCCGAATAAAAATAAAATGCCAAGTGGAATACTTTGAACTTCTTTCCAGGTAAGCAGGGTGCTTCCTTTTTGATCTGGAAGCATGAGCAATACAAAGGCCATCAACATTGCTACCGTGCTATCTTTTATCATTTCCGGCCAAGGCAGCAATCTACTCCAGCCCGGAATATAAACTCCACCCAGATCAATATCTTCCCGAAAACACCACAAGAGAATGGTTGCCACAAAAATGCCTCCCACCCATTTTTCATCTCTGCTCATGGGTTTTGAATCCTTGAAAACTTCAAATTCTAAAAGGCCTGTCTTAGATAATTGAAGTCCGGGTTTTAGAAACATCGCATTTAATATCCCAATGCAGGTCATTAACATGAGCGCAGAAATGGGTAAGGCGGTTTTCATCCAGCTTAAAAAGGTTACAGGATTGGATTCCGGGAAGTGCTTTTCATAAAATGCCAGGAAGATCATATTGGGAGCTGTTCCCACCAGGGTCGCAATCCCTCCCAGGGAACAAGCATAGGCTAAACCCAACAACAGGGCAGTGTTGAATTTCCAATTCCGGGTATCATCGGCATCCTTGAGTCCGGTTTCCCCCAAGCCTTTTACCGCTGGAATTAGCATGAGTAATGTGGCTATATTGGACATCCACATAGATAGGAACCAGGCCGTAAGCATGACTCCGGTTAAAACACCTAATGCACTCTCGCCTGTAAATTTTAAAATTGCCCAGGCCATACGGCGATGTAAATTCCATCGCTCCACACTGAAGGCCAGTAAAAAGCCTCCCAGAAATAAAAAAATAATTTCGTGCGTATAAAGGGGGGCGGTTTCCTGCATACTCATTATTCCGGTGAATGGAAATAAAACCAGGGGCAAAAGAGCCGTCAGGTACAAACTAACCGACTCCAGAATCCACCAGGTCGCCATCCAAACAGCAATACCACCCATTCTCGCCATTTGATAATCCCCTGTTTCCTGATACAATAAGTAAGTAACCAGAATTGAGGAAAGTGGCCCGGAAGATAGTTTTAAAGCTTTGAGCATAGACCCAAAGATAAGGTTCTTCCGCTTACCCTAAGCCATCGCTTGGGGTAAGCGGAAATTAAAAAATGCGTAATCTTACTCGTTGAAATTATATTGTCATGATGAAATCGGTAACGATGTTTTCGGCCCGTAAGGGGCGTACATATTTCTGCCCTAAATTTTTGGCTGTGGTGGTTCTCCTTTGTTTGATGTATCCTTCTTGGCTAAAGGGTCAAAATCAAGAGTTGGATAAGATGCAGAAGGAATTTGAAGATTTTAAAAAACAAGAAAATTCAAGATTTGAGGCCTATCGGGAGAAGGAAAATCGTGCATTCGCCAATTTTCTTCGCCAACAATGGATCACTGTCCCACAAGAGAAACCCAGGGTTACGAAGCCCACGCCCCCTTTGCCCACACCTATTCCCCTCCCTGCTGCTCAATCCGCTCCGGTGGTAGAACCGGAACCCACCTTAGTTCCTGAGATGTCCTCAGAACCTGTGTTGCCTCAAATTCAACCTCCCCCTGCATTGCCGGTTTTATCTGTGGAATTTTATGGGGTTTCTCTGGCAATGGTATGCCCGGAAAATATCAAAATTCTGCCTGCAGGGATTACGGAATCTCAGGTAAGTGATTACTGGAATGAAATGAGCAGGGGGGATTGGCCGTCAACGGTTAAATATTTTCAGCAGGTCGCACAAGATTTGCAGCTGCGGGATTGGGCAACTTACCTCTTGCTGAAAAATTTCTCTGAAAAGGTTCATAAAGAAAGCAATCCTCAAATTCTGTTTCAGTTTTTCTTCTGGAATCAGTTAGGGTATCATGGTCGAATCGCGCGTTCCGGTGATGAACTCTTATTGTTAATTCCTTCCCGCCATATGCTTTATGGCTTGCCTTACACAACACTCAATGGGAATAGGTATTTTATTGTGGCCGGTAAAGGGTCCGGAAGCATGCAGACTTTTGCAAAAGATTTTTCCAGGAATAATCGTCCACTCGACATGGCAATGACAGAAGTCCCTCGACTGGGGAGTAAATGGAATAAAAAGGTTTTGGCTGCTAATGTAAAATCAGATCGGGTAGAGATTCAATACAATCTGAATTGGATGAAACTGCTGGAGGATATGCCTCAAATAGATTTAGATTTAATTTTTAGTGCCAGGGTCAGTCGTGAAGTGGAAAAGGATTTTCAAAAGTCACTGGAAAAGGTTTTGTCCGGAAAAACAGAGGAAGAGAAGGTGGCTTACTTATTGAATTTCGTGCAGCAAAGCTTTGCCTACCAGACCGATCAGGAGCAGTTTGGTCGGGAAAAATATTTTTTTGTGGAAGAGGTGATTCATTATCCATACTCCGATTGCGAAGATCGATCGGTTTTATTTACCTGGCTTGTAAGGAAATTAACGGGATTGCGTGTTGTGGGGCTTGAGTATGATGGGCATGTTGCTGCGGCGGTTCGGTTCAACAATCCAGTCAATGGAGATGCATTGGATTGGAAGGGGAATCGCTATGTAGTATGTGATCCAACGTATATCGGTGCCGGCATTGGAATGACAATG
>CANHCC010000243.1 GCA_947459115.1 Bacteroidota bacterium
CAGGTTCGCCGTAAAGTTGCATTGAGGAAAGGGGTAGGTAAAGTAGAAAAAATCACTAAAACAAAAACATCCACAAAAACTAAATAAATTTATTATGTACGGAGGAGGAACCATTTTTGAAAGT
The DNA here is from genome assembly GCA_947459115.1 of Bacteroidota bacterium. Classification (GTDB taxonomy): domain Bacteria; phylum Bacteroidota; class Bacteroidia; order J057; family RFSG01; genus CANHCC01. The sequence goes on from CANHCC010000243.1 coordinate 125, forward strand.
AAAGGCTACAGAGATCTGAGCCAGGAAGACCCTGAAAAATTGGAAGCTTTTCAGGCACGCATTGACCGGGGCGAAAAAATTGAGCCCACGGATTGGATGCCGGAAATGTACCGTAAGCAGCTTATTCGTATGATTGAGCAGCATGCCCATTCCGAAATTATTGGTGCTTTACCGGAGGGAACCTGGATTACCCGTGCACCCGGCTTCCGTCGTAAGCTGGCCCAAATGGCTAAGGTTCAGGATGAAGTCGGTCATGCGCAATTGTTATACAGTGCCGCAGAAACTTTGGGGAAATCCAGGGAGGAAATGATAAATGACCTGATCAATGGCAAGTCAAAGTATTCCAATATATTTAATTATCCAGCCTTCACCTGGGCAGATTCCAATGTTATTTCCTGGTTAGTGGATGCCGGTGCGATTGTAAATCAAATGGCAAATGCTAAAGGGAGTTATGGTCCCTATTGTCGTGCCTTGGACAGGATATGTGCCGAAGAATCCTTTCACCTGAAATATGGACATGATGCGGTTGTGCATTTAGCCACCGGCAGTCCGGTACAACGCAAAATGTTGCAAGAAGCCCTCAATCGCTGGTGGCCCCCGCTTATGCATTTCTTTGGTCCTTCAGATAAAATCTCTGTGCATACAGAACAACTCATGCGCTGGAAAGTAAAGATGGCCACTAACGATGATATCCGTCAGCAGTTTTTGGATATGTATGTACCCAAAATTTGGGAATTAGGCCTGACCCTTCCGGATCCCAATCTCAAGAAAAACCCCGAAACCGGTTTATGGGAAATGACGGAACCGGATTGGGAAGAATTTAAACGCGTGATCAATGGGGATGGCCCTTGTAATAAAGAGCGTTTAGCCGTTCGTAAAGCAGCCGAGGAAAAAGGTGCCTGGGTGAGAAGAGCCCTGCTAAGTCCCAAAGCTCAATATGTTCAACCTTTGGCTTAATCCTGCATCTCATGAACTCTCCCCTCGTTTCTCTTGATCCACGAATCACACGGCTTGGCGTATATGAAGTTGTGCCGGAAACGCTGATTCCAAAGTCGCCGATGGATCAGTTTGAAACCTACGAAGCTTTTTTTCAGAAAAAGGAAAATGCAGCCTATGAGCACACGGGTCCTGTGCATGCACCCCACCCGGAGCTGGCGTATCTCTTTGCCAAAGAACAATACAGCAGAAGAGGTAATACCTGTACTGGTATCTGCGTGATTCGAACTATTGATATACAAACATCAGCGACGGGAGATAACGATAAAAATATTTACGATCAGGTTATTCCAAGGGGAGAAATAGACCTGTCAGGACCTGTCCGTTCTTTTGATATTTTCCACATGAAAAAAAGAGGAGGTCATCATCAACATGTGGGTAGGGTAGAGGCGAGGTCTCATGAAGAGGCTTTGTATAAGGCCAAGCAGGCGTTTTCTGATCTTTCTCCTGTTGTAAATGTATGGGTCGCTGCCTCAGAGGATATTCGTTTTTCAACTCCCGAAGAAAAATCCTTTTGGGATACTCTGCCGCTCAAAAAATATCGAGATGCTATTGTTTACAAGGTACAAGATCGCATAGAGCGTTTTAAACAGGAAAAAGCCTCCCATTAATCTTATCATGAATACAGAAGCACTTAAAGAACTCCTATATAAAATGGCCGATGACCAGTTAATATTGGGACATCGTAATTCTGAGTGGACCGGTATTGGTCCTTTGCTGGAAGAGGATATTGCCTTTTCTTCTATGGCTCAGGACAAACTTGGACACAGCCAGGCTATTTATCAATTACTGAATCAACTTGGAGAAGCGGAGCCTGACATGATTGCTTTTCATCGTAAAGCCTCCTCTTTCAAGAATTGTCATTTGGTGGAATTGCCCATTGGCGAATACGACTTCAGTCTAATGCGACATTTCCTATATGATCTTGCTGAAAAGATTCGGTTTGAAATGCTGACAGAATCCGGTTATGAACCATTGGCGCAGGTTGCCCGGAAGTTTCTGGGGGAATTGCGCTATCATGAGTTGCATGCTATTACCTGGGTAAAACAATTAGGCACTGCAACGGAAGAAAGCATTAGCAGATTGCAAGCCTCTTTGGAATTTGCATTGCCTTATGCTTTGGGCCTATTTGAACCCTCTCCCTATGAGTCTGAAATAATTTCTTCCGGAATCTTTGAAGGCGAGGAAGCCTTAAAGGCTCGCTGGCATCAGAAAGTGAAAGAGGTACTGGCTCAGACCAATCTTCGTTTGGCAGATATTACCCTTGTAACGCCGGTATATGGTGGTCGCACCGGAATTCATACAGATTATTTGCAACCCCTGCTCAATGAAATGACAGAGGTGGTGTTGTTGGACCCGACAGCGGAGTGGTGAGGGGGATGAGATGTGAATTATGAGTTATGAGTTATGAGTTATGAGTTATGAGATTGGATAGCTTGTATTTATACTGATGGTTTTTTTGAGGGTGGGACCTATTTAATTGATTTGAGGAAGGAGTTGAAAAAGATGAGTGGCAGGGAAAATTATTTAAAAGACAAGTCATTTCGATTTGCTTTGAGAATTGTCAGGTTGTACCAATATCTTAATGATGAAAAAAAAGAGTTTGTTATGAGTAAGCAGGTCCTTAAGTCCGGTACTTCTATTGGTGCAAATGTACGTGAATCTCAAAACGCGGAGAGTAGAATGGATTTTATACACAAACTTTCTATCTCACAAAAAGAAGCAGATGAAACCCTTTATTGGCTGGAGTTGTTGCATCCGTCTGCGTATTTAGAAACGCCTCTTTTTACCTCCTTGTATAATGAAGGGAATGAATTATTAAGACTTTTGAAAAGCATCCTTATTACGACCAAAAGCAATTTGAAAAAATGAATAAAAACGCTCATCTAAAATTCAAGGCATCAGCTCTAAAAATGTTAAAAAGTCAACCTATTTCAGGCAAGTACAATAATTCATAACTCATAACTCATAACTCATAACTCATAACTCATAATTCAAAAACTATGCTCACCAAAGACGAACTCCTCAATATCCTGGAAGAAGTAAAAGACCCCGAAATTCCAACTGTATCTTTGGTAGATCTTGGGGTGATATTTAAAGCGGATGTTGATGATGCGGGTGCTGTTCAAATTGAAATGACCCCAACTTTTGCCGGATGTCCTGCCATGCGTTACATGCAGCATGAAGTGGAACGGGTATTGACGGACAAAGGGATAGCGCATGAGGTAAAGGTGAATTATGAAAAGCAGTGGTCCAGCAACCTGGTAACAGATAGAGGTCGTCAACGCCTGAAGGAATTTGGACTGGCGCCACCACCCCGATTTGAAGGGGAGCCGGATTTGGAGTATCTATTGAATCATACCAATTGTCCTTATTGCAATTCCACAAATACAGAATTAAGGAATGCATTTGGACCAACGCTTTGTCGCAGCATGCACTACTGCAAAGATTGTTTACAGATGTTTGAGCAATTTAAACCTTTGGGTTAGGGTAAG
>CANHCC010000244.1 GCA_947459115.1 Bacteroidota bacterium
ATCCGCTTGGTGCAAGCATCCGCTTGGTGCAAGCATCCGCTTGGTGCAAGCCCCCGCTTGGTGCAAGCTCAGGAAGGTTTGGTATATTTGTGCAGGTATGCACGTGATCAAAACGATTTTCCTCCTTACCGGACTGGGATTTTGCCTAAACAACTTATTGGGGCAAAACCAACCAAGGCCGATTCCTTTGCATCGAGATGCAGCCTGGCTGTATGAACAATCCGCCCAGGACACAGGCAAATCCTTTTTAACCGGGGTCAGGCCTTTCTCCCTCAGAGATTTGCAAATGCATGGAATAATGGCCGATTCCTTTCGGAGTCCCCGACCCTCTGAACATAAATTTAATCATCGAAGCTTAATTACATTCGCCAAACCAGATTGGAACTTACAAATCAATCCCCTGTTTGATGTAACTTATTTAAACGATCGTGGAGACAATTACGACATCCCCTTTATGGGCGGATTAGGCTGGGATATATCGCTTGATCTTGGAAAAGATTGGAACCTTGGCTATCGCCATCTACAATACTTCTCGGATGGAGGATCTGATTTTTACAAAGAAATCGTAACGCCCAAGGTTCCATTGGAATCTTTTAACCCCCAGGCTGATGCCTATACATTAAGATATCTCCCTGGATATGGCGTAAATCTAAATCTCAATAATAATAAATCTTTTTACGAAAGTCGTTTTACAGAAGCCTGGGTAAGTTGGGCACCTCATCGGTTTGTACAAATTATGGCAGGTCAAGGCCGTCATTTCTTTGGGGAGGGATATCGTTCTTTAACACTTTCAGACAATGCCTATAATTACCCCTACCTGAGAATTACAACTACCTTCTGGAAGATAAAATACACGAATCTGTTTGCTGCCCCTCAAAACCTTTTACAGTTAGACATGGGGGACATCAGGACCACCAGAAAATCCCTGGCGGTGCAACATCTGGAAGCACAATTATCCAAAAGATGGTTTGTACATTTCTTTGAAAGTGTGATTTGGGAGAGAACACAAGATGGCGGGAACAAAACCTGGGATATAAACTACCTGAATCCTGCAGTATTTTACCACCCTATTAATTATTCCTTAAACTCGATGGGAAATGCCCTTATGGCATTGGGCCTAAAATATAAAGCAGGCAGTAAATCTGTTTTTTATGGGCAATTGGTACTGGATGATTTTAATGTAGAAGGCCTAAGAACCGGAAATGGTTTTTTTCAAAATAAAGTCGGCGGTCAGGTAGGGTATAAAGGATTTGATTTGTTTAATTTAAAAGGCTTCATTCTGTTAGCCGAATTAAATATGATCAGGCCGTACACCTATGCCAACCGTCAAGTAGGAATATCCTATTCTCATCAAGGGCAGGCACTAGCGCATCCGTCCGGCGCAAATTTACTGGAGCCTGTTTTAATCCTGAATTACATGCGACATGGCTGGACTTTTGAATTAAAGTCCGTTATGACTTTTGCAGGTTTAGACAGAGGCTATACCCATCTTGGTTCAGACATTTTAAAAGACGAAACCTGGGTAGATCCGTATTCTTACAACAATACTTTTTTACAAGGAGCCAAAACCTTTAATTGGAGAAATGATTTAAGAATAGCGAAGCTAATTCATCATCCCTCCATGCTGACTGCTGAATTTTTAATTGGACAAAGATATTTAAATGCCGTTCATTGGAGCATGACTCGGAATCATGTTTTTATCGGACTTGGCATTCGGTGCCAATTGTTTAATACTTACCGCGATCAATTATGAAGCATATTTATATTCTAGTCCTGATATGCCTTTCGGTCTCGACCGGATTTAGTCAGCAGGCCAATTTACCATTTACCCATAATTCCTATGCACAATTTGAGCGGGGATTGTACTTACCCGGCTCAGGGTTTCATACGGATATAAAACCATTTCGAAAAGCAGAAGTGCTAAAGGCCTTGGGAACAGGGGTATGGGATTCTTTACAAAGGAGTTATTATTCAAATCCGGATAAAAATCGCAAATGGCTAATGCGAAAATTGCGTCAGGAAAATTTAATTCAGGCCAAAGGAGAAGACTATTCACTGCAGGCAGACTTCATTTTGGAATTTGGCCCGGGCAGGAATAATGTTTCCGGCGAAAATCTATTTCTAAATACAAGGGGCATTCAAGCAACTGGTGACCTCGGCAGCAAATTTTCTTTCTATACTGCCTATATGGAAACTCAAGCTTCATTCCCCTTATACATTGACAGCTTTGTAAAATACAACCGTGTGGTTCCCGGCCAAGGCATGGTGAGACCCTTTAAAGGAGAAAGTTATGACTTTGCCGTTGCAATGGGATATATAAGTTTTACACCAAACAAAATTTTCAACATTCAATTTGGCCACGATAGAAATTTTATCGGCGATGGATACCGGTCCTTGTTGTTATCGGATAACCACTTCCCCTATCCCCAATTAAAAATTCAATCCACTTTTGGTCCCTTTAAGTATCTTAACATTTATGGATCGTTGATGGATATGAGACCAGGGGCGCAAAGGGATCAGGGCTTTCCCAAAAAATATGTGAATATCCATTATCTCAGCACGCGTATTGGTAAAAGAATCACGGCAGGCCTCTTTGAATCCATTACATGGGGAGGTATTAATCGGAATCTGGATTTGAATTATTTGAATCCCATTATTCTATATCACCCAATCGCTTTTGCAGACCAGTCGGCAGCAAATATTATGCTTGGTTTAAATTTAAAATACACCCCTGTGAAAGACCTCATTTTATACGGACAATTAATGCTGGATGAATTTCGCATAAAAGATGTCAGAGACAGAAATGGCTGGTGGGGAAATAAACAAGGGGTTCAATTGGGAGTTAAATACTATCATGTCGCCGGAATTAAAAACCTGATGATTCAATCCGAATATAATACAGTAAGACCTTATACCTATCAGTATTATGCTACCCCCGGAAGTTATGAGCACTACAATCAGGCATTAGCACATCCGGTGGGTGCGAATTTTAAAGAGTCTATGAATTTTCTGAGATACCGCTATCGGTCTTGGACAGCTGAGGTACAATTTCAATTTCTCGTTTATGGGGATGATGCACCTAATATCAACAATGGACGCAGAACCAACAACAGCAACATAACCAATCGTTGGAAAGAATACGGAATCCGAACAACAGATGGCATCTTGAATGTCATAACCAATGTAGGAGGAAGAGTTCAGTATTTAGTCAATCCTAAGTCCATGATTGCATTAGAAGGAGGGGTCATGAGCCGCAAACAGGAAGTACAACAAAGGGATATTTTCAATACGCTTTGGATTTACGCAGGTATCCGGACGGTATTATTCAACCGGTATTATGACTGGTAGGAGAGAAATCGATTAAAAAGGCATCAATCTTAAATCTGGATTGAGCATCTGACATTCGAAATGAGCCAAGCAGGGGCTTGCACCAAGCAGGGCCTTGCACCAAGCAGAGGCTTGCACTAAGCAGGGGCTTGCACCAAGCAGACGCTTGCACCAAGCAGACGCTTGCACCAAGCGGGAGCTTGCACCAAGCAGGGGCTTGAACCAAGCGGGGGTTTGCACCAAGCGGAGGCTTGCACCAAGCAGACGCTTGCACCAAGC
>CANHCC010000245.1 GCA_947459115.1 Bacteroidota bacterium
CCTTATGTCCGGTAAGTAACTTACCCCTTATGTCTGGTAAGTAACTTACCCTTTTCTGCCCGGTAAGTAACTTACCCCTTATGTCCGGTAAGTAACTTACCCCCTTTTCCGTTTGTGTATAATAATCTGGATTATACACCCTTAATTTACCTGTTACACCAACAGAAGTTGTTAAATTTGCTGACTTTTCATTTTCTAAATCATCTTTGATATGAGCATCATTCTGGACATTGTTGGGCGTGAGATTCTGGATTCACGGGGAAATCCTACCGTTGAGGTAGAAGTTACAACAGAAGAGGGGATTGTTGGCCGGGCAGCCGTGCCTTCGGGTGCATCCACCGGAATTCATGAAGCAGTAGAGTTAAGAGATGGAGATTTGCAGCGTTACCTCGGTAAAGGTGTAGAAAAGGCAGTAAGCCATGTCAATGGCGAAATTGCAGATGCACTTCATGAAATGAGTGTATTGGATCAAACTCTGATTGATAAAACCCTGATAGAACTTGACGGGTCGGATACAAAGGCAAGGCTCGGCGCCAATGCCATTCTGGGAGTTTCTCTGGCAGTGGCTAAAGCCGCTGCGCTTACGGTAGACCTTCCGCTTTATCGCTACATCGGAGGCGTTAATGCCAATGTGCTGCCTGCCCCCATGATGAATATTCTCAATGGGGGAAGTCATGCGGATAATTCCATAGACTTCCAGGAGTTCATGGTATTCCCGTTGAAAGCGTCCAGTTTCCGCGAAGGATTAAGAATGGGGACAGAGGTCTTTCATGCCCTGAAATCTGTTCTAAAGTCAAAAGGTCTTAGCACAAATGTTGGGGATGAAGGTGGTTTTGCTCCCAATATTGCTTCCAATGAAGAAGCGGTTCAAATCGTTATTCAGGCAATTGAAAAAGCAGGCTACCGGCCAGGCGAAGATATGTGGATCGCCATGGATGCGGCTAGTTCTGAATTCTTTGATGCCGAGAAAAATAAATATGTGTTTAAAAAATCTACCAAAGATGAACTCTCTGCTTCGGAAATGGTAGATTATTGGGCAGACTGGTGTAAGAAATATCCAATTGTATCTATCGAAGACGGATTGGCAGAGGAAGACTGGGAAGGATGGAAAATTCTTACAGATCGATTAGGCGAGAAAATTCAATTGGTAGGGGATGACCTGTTTGTGACGAATGTTAAGCACCTGAACCGTGGTATTCAGAATGGCGTGGCAAATTCTATTTTGGTTAAAGTGAATCAGATTGGATCCTTAACTGAAACCATCAACGCTGTCCAATTAGCAACAAAAAATAAATATACCAGCATTATGAGCCACAGGAGTGGTGAAACCGAAGATACTACGATTGCTGACCTTGCAGTCGCTTTGTCCACCGGTCAAATTAAAACTGGTTCTGCTTCCCGAAGCGATCGGATTGCCAAATACAATCAATTGTTAAGAATCGAAGAGGAATTAGGAGATGCCGCCCGCTACGGTGGACATTTTTTTCCTTTTATCTAATACCCGTACAGGATGAAAAATTCCCGCCTTTATAAGATTTTAACCAATCGCTATGCCATGGTAGGTCTTGCTGCCTTTCTGTGGATGATGTTTGCAGACGATTATAATTTTATTTCTCAGTGGAAATTAAGAAGAGAAATCAGTCGATTAGAAGAAGATATGGCTTATTACCAAACGGAACTTGAAAAAGTGAATGAAGAAAGATTAATATTCAAGGAAAACCGGGAAGAGATCGAACGATTTGCCAGAGAGCAATATTTAATGAAGAAAGAGAACGAAGACTTGTTTCTTGTTGTGGACTAAGCATACGAAATAAAAAAGCCGCAAATCTGTTGCGGCTTTTTTATTGTTCCTTTCAGGTGTTAATCAAACAAATCTTTACCCAACCTCAACTTAAGTATCTCCCTCAGATTATCTACATCCAGGCGCTTCGCGACAATCTTCTTTTGTTCGTCCAGAAGCATGATAACAGGGGTAGAATAAATGTCATAGTAGGATTTCAGATTTACCTGATCTAACAGATATTTATTTCGGTTGTAATCTAATTTATTTTCCAGGTAAAATTTCTGATAGGCTTCCCATTTAGGCTCCAGAATGGAAACATTGGTCCATCTAATGCCCTTCTCAACCAAAAACTCTTTCCATTTTTTCTGATCATACTCTATGCAGACAGCGTAGACCTCTATGTTTTTATCCCGTATGCTGTCGTACATGGCATGAAGCTTCGGCAGGGTGGTTTTGCAATGTCCGCAAGAAGGATCCCAAAATACAAGAATGGTATGTTTTTTCTGTATATCGTGTAAGGTATGAGGCTTGCCTGTTGAATCGGGAAAAGTAATATTGGGTGCCATATTCCCTAAGAGCAATGGGCCAAGAATGTCCGCACGCTCAATAATCTTGCGCAGTTGAGTGGTATCCACCCAATAGGCCATACCAGTTCGATAGTATTTATTGGCCATATGGACAAACACTGCATCCATACCCATGATCTCAGAACTCTCAAAGGTAGTGGTGACATAGTACACTACATATTTAAAGGTTTCTTTATTCTCTCCGGTCATTTTAATGACCCGATCGGCTTCTTGATTAATTGTATCTGGAATTTGAGGGATGAATTTGGTAAAGAAGTAATTCAATTTGTTGTGAAAAACTGGAGACCGAAGTAATCTGTCATCCTGCAAATCGAGGTTGTCAAAATAATGTTCTTTGAAATAGCGATATTGAAAGAAGGAATCTACTTTCCCATCCGGAGATACGGGCGGCTCAGGCACTACCGGGTCTTTCATTGCCTTAAAGATTTTGGTAATTAGCAACTGGGGATAATCCTTGAATATTTTATCCTTATAGTCGTTGATCTCTTTATCTAATGTTAAGTATTGTTGCTGGAAATACTCCAGGGAATCAATTCTTCCAGCTTCTTTGACGCGCATGTAATCTTTGCTGTATTCTTGCATTTGAGCCTGACGCGAGGAGGAGTATTTTAAAAAGTCATAAAATACCTGGTTTTCCGGTGAACCGGTAATTTTCATGGTGTTAATAAAATCAGCTGTATCCGTTTCTATTGAAAATTGAGGTTCATTCACCACGATTTCAAAATAGGATTTACCCGGAATAACCACCATGTATAATCCACCTGGAATTGGCTCATTTCCTTTGAAAACAACCGTTGATTTCGAATCTGAGAATGCAGAATCCTTGATGAACTGTTTGTTACCGTAGTAATTTGCCAATAATATCGTGTCTCCGGTTTGGAGACCTTTAATCTTAACTTTGATTTGATACCCCTGTCCAAAACTGATCAGTGGTAAAGAGAATAAAAGCAACAAAATACTGTAAAAACTCTTTTGCATATTCTGTGTAACTAAATTTGATAACAATTAAAATCGAGCAAAAATACGCAAATGACAGAATCATACGGTCAGTCCTGAGAATGAATTACGGTCCAGGGCTTAATTTGCCGAGTTCTTTCCCAGTTAGCTTATTTAAAAAGAATCCCACACAAAAAGTAATAGCTACTTTATAGGTGGGATTCTTTTGTAGTTGACCATGCGTGAATTTACTCTTCAGCAAAAACGCTGCTGGTGGACAAAAATTGTAATTGAAACA
>CANHCC010000246.1 GCA_947459115.1 Bacteroidota bacterium
AAACGATTCAGTTACTTAAATTTTATCAAGCTTTTCCGATTGTGGTAAAAGGTTAGGGTTAACACTTAACCCCGGTTAACACTTAACCCCGGTTAACACTTAACCCTGGTTAACACCCAACCCCGGTTAACAATCTTTTCAAAATGGCTGAATGAATCCCCGAATCCTTTATCTTTGTTTGACGAAATTTAAACACCAAAAATATGCATCCTACACTTGCCTACCTCGAGGCTAATAAAGAAAGATTTTTGAACGAACTCCTGGATCTCCTCCGCATCCCCTCTATCAGTGCCGACCCGGCATTTAAAGCGGATGTCTTGAGAACAGCCGATTTCGTTGCCCAAAAGCTTACCGAGGCAGGCGCCGATAAGGTGGAAATCTGCCCAACTGCCGGTTACCCCATCGTCTATGGAGAAAAAATAATCGACCCTGCCCTGCCGACCGTTTTGGTCTATGGGCATTATGATGTGCAGCCCTCCGTACCCGATGAACTTTGGACTACCCCAGCCTTCGAGCCCAATATTCGCAATGAAAGAATTTATGCCCGGGGCGCTTGCGACGACAAAGGCCAAATGTACATGCATGTGAAAGCTTTCGAAGCCATGCTCAAAACCAATACCCTGGCCTGCAACATCAAATTTATGATTGAGGGAGAGGAAGAAGTAGGTTCTAACAATCTGGGCAAATTCTGCATCGCCAATAAAGAAAGACTAAAAGCCGATGTGGTCTTGATTTCCGACACCAGCATGATTGCCAATGATATTCCTTCCATTGATGTGGGCTTAAGAGGCTTGAGTTATGTGGAAGTGGAAGTAACCGGACCGAATCGGGATTTACACAGCGGAGTCTATGGAGGCGCCGTTGCCAATCCCATCAATATCCTGGCAAAAATGATTGCCTCTATGCACGATGAAAATAATCACATCACCATCCCCGGATTTTACAACGATGTGCTGGAGGTGAGCGCGGAAGATCGTGCCGCAATGGCTGCCACGCCATTTGACATAGAAGAATACAAACAAGACTTACAGGTAGGCGATGTCTGGGGAGAAAAAGGATTCTCCACTTTAGAGAGAACCGGAATTCGTCCTACTTTGGATGTCAATGGCATTTGGGGAGGCTATACCGGAGAGGGCGCAAAGACCGTATTGCCTTCCAAAGCTTACGCCAAAATCTCCATGCGTCTGGTACCCAATCAGACTTCCGAAAAAGCCACCAAACTATTCGAAGATTACTTTAAGAAAATCGCTCCGCCTTCCGTAAAAGTGGAAGTGCGTCCCCATCATGGCGGAGAGCCGGTCTTAACCCCTACGGATTCCATCCCCTTCAAAGCTGCCAGCCTGGCCATGGAAGCAACCTTTGGCAAAAAGCCCATCCCTACTCGGGGCGGGGGATCCATTCCTATTGTGGCTTTGTTTGAGAAAGAACTCGGCCTTAAATCCGTACTCATGGGCTTCGGCTTAGACATCGACGCTCTGCATTCTCCCAATGAAAGCTACGGCTTGTTTAATTATTACAAGGGCATAGAAACCATACCGCATTTCTTCAAGAATTTTGGAGAGATGGGGAGGTAGGTTGTGGGATCCAAAACCAGAATATCTGTAATACACTGAAAATATAAGCAAATGCTTAGGGTAAGCGTTTGCTTAGGGTAAGCATTTACTTGGGGTAAGCGTTTCCTTGGGGTAAGCGTTTCCTTAGGGTAAGCGTTTGCTTGGGGTAAGCGTTTGCTTAGGGTAAGCATTTGCTTAGGGTAAGCATTTGCTTAGGGTAAACCCAATTACAACAAAGGCATAGAAACCATTCCGCATTTTTTCAAGAATTTTGAAGAGATGGGGAGGTAGAGTTGAGGGAAGTAAGACTCGCCCGGAAAAGGAAGGGAAGTACCTTGGCTTGATTATAAAAACAGTCTAACCTATTTGGGCAACCTGGAAACAGGAAAAGGCTCTATGTTTTGAATATTCAGAATTTGATAAGCCGGAATCATCTGCATACGGCAAAGTTCCCGATCTTCAGGAATTTCAGAATTGAAGTCTAAATCCAAATTGGTTACAGCAAAGTACATGTTTAGTCCGTAAGATCAGGTATTTTGTGTTAAAACAATTAAAATCAAGGCCAATTTTTATCGCCAATCCGTATCAGATTGAATCATCCAACCCAATACTTCGACTTGCGGTTCTGTAAAATCAGGAAAAACGGTACTATCAAGTTTATTTCCTTTACTCATAAGGACATATAACCAGAGCTTGTTTTGATCCCGCTTCATGCCCATAACCTTACCCTTTGCTCTCTTCTGATAGATTCCGATAGCATTTCCATTACTACCAGTTACAGGGTCTTCAACATCATCTAATATATAACAATTCTCTCGAAGTTTTGTATAATCAGCTAGGACTGTAAAATCCCGAGCTGAACCTAATTCAATCTGCGGCTTTTCTGTACTTCTCAAATATCCAACTTTACGATCAAGATTAAATTTCGGGATATTTTCATTATAATGAACTGAATATTCTGTCTCAAAATATTGAGGATCTGCACAACAACCCGGATCAATTAAGGTGAAAGCAATAAGTCTGTTCCCTGAGAATTCCATTGCAATAGGATTTTGTAAACCAGAAAACACCAATTCATATTCTTCCCCATGGTTTAGTATAAAATGAGTAGAAGAAGGTTCTCCACTGGTGGGACCATTATAGACAATATCCATTAATCCGTCTCCATTAAAATCAATATGATAGGTATATTTAACCAATTCATCAGGCTTATAATTAAATTGATTATTGTAAAAATCCACCATTCCCAAATTTGCGGTAAGAAATTCGAGCAGTTTTAAGGAATCTCTATCCGTTTCCAAATCCGCCAACAAATACTTATCCTCTTTGTTTAATTCTATGGTTTCGATAGTTTGCCACCAATCATAATATTTATCCAACTTTATAGAATCAGATATGGCCTTTTCATCAATAGGATGGTCGCCAGAATCCTTTTGAGAATTATTACAAGAGGTTAGAACAAATATGGAAATAATTGAAATTAAATAGGTCGTTGAAATGTTCATGAGATTCGATATTGAATAACAAATATTTTAATTCTGTTACATTTTAAATATTATTAATTTATACATTATACTGAATTATTCTATCTGCCAGTATGATTTAAACGAGAGTAGATATTAATTCAATATATTTTTCAATCTATAAGGAATCAATTTTTTAAATTAAACTAGAGTTTATATCCTCGATGAAATCATTTAACTGCTTTTAATAACCGAATAAAAAGTTTAACAAACAATTTTCCACCGTTATATTCGAAATTACATCATGGTGTCTAAAACTATCTATACCAGAAAAAGCTTGTAATATACCACATGTAAACTCATTAAGATTTTCAGTTCCAAGGGCAGGATTTAAAATGACGACAGGTGCTGTTGAAAATAGTTGACATATATGATAAGGCTTAATAATTTTTCCCTCCTGTCTATAATCAAAATCTGCTTGAGTGAATAAGCTAGCTTTCATCACCTTAGAAACAACATCTGAAATATTGAATAGTTCCCTTGTATCAATCTCATCC
>CANHCC010000247.1 GCA_947459115.1 Bacteroidota bacterium
ACACATTAATCAGAGACTCGTAAAAATCAATTAAAATATCAGATGCCTGATTGTAGGAGAAGGCATTATTTCGTCCACTCACCTTAGAGGAGACCATCACTTCTCGAATATCTTTGGGTTTTCGTAAATTAAATTTAGAGACTGACTCAGATAAATAAACAATACCAAGGTCTGAACTATCCAGACTAACGCGCATGCCTAAGACACGATCGGGAAAAGCATGTAATCGTTGAATCCCTTTAATATAAACCATACAACGAAAGGCATTGGGTTTTCCCAAATGATATTTTCGGTTATCAATCGCTTTTCGCATGATGCCATAAGCCGGATCCTTACCATCGGAGGTAACATAAGTCTCTTCTAAGGTATAGAGTTGTTCCTGAAGTTTAATTAAAATAGGCTGTGGATTAGGGCAGGCTAATTTTACTTTTTGGGCTTCATGTCCAACGAAACGAAATTCGAGTTCTGCTTCACCAATATTTAATTCTATTTTAAATTTTCCATCCGCATCTGCCAGGGTCCCCTTGTTTTGTTTAAATTCCCTCACACTGGCGAATGGCAGGGGCTCTCCATCCTCTCCCCGAATCTGTCCCGTTACCAGGCAAGTCTGAGCGAATAAACCCAATGAAAAACCCTGCAGCACCAAATACAAAGCCGCCCAAACAAAACTTAAAATAAAATTAGAGAAGAAATACATGTCAATGAATGGAACGGTGCATTATTCATCCGGCATAGGCAATCAGACATAATTGAATTAAAGCCTGACAGGATATTTTCGAAAAGACAGGACTTCATGATGCGTCACCTATCTTAAACGACTTAATCGTTACCCCGATGATATTTTCTCAGATTGCAGAGGAGAAAATTATAACCCTGTAAAGTTAATACCGAATGAAAGATTCTGAACAGCGGGTCCCAAATCTGTACGAAAGATATCGTTAAGGGTGTAATTCAAATAAAAATCAAAAGCCCCGTATCCGATTCTACTACAAATACCGTAGCGAAATGTATTGAGTTGAAAGTCGTCCTCAAACTTGACTTTCCCTCTTTCATCACTCACTTGTTTGGTACGCGCATTCAATAAATATCCGGCAAAAACACCGGCACCGATATCGAAAGTTCTTTCATTTTTTCCCGGCTTGGTTTCAAATTGCAGCATTAAATGTCCCATTAGATTCTGGGTCATAAGTTTATTCTTTTTAAAGTCAATCGTATCCTGGGTAATCATCAAAGTATCTGTTTTGGGAGATAACAAGGTATTATTCCGAAACCGATAATTATTCCAATCGATACCAATGCCGGTCAATAAATTAATTCGATGCTGAATTAAATTCACTTTAGCTTCCACTAATTTCAAATTAATGTTCCAGGATCTTAAAGCATCTAATTCCAAATCATTATATTTTAAGGGAAGATTTGTTTCGTATTTATAAAGAAAGGAATTCAATCCTAGACTAAGACCTATTGAAGAGTATTCAATATTTTCGAATTTTTTATCGTCATTTCCATTTTCGGATTTCCATTGAAAAGAATTATTTTTTTCTTTTTCATCCTCAATGATAACGATTTTTGAAGTACCTAAACGAATCACGGTTGTATCGGGTGAAAGATCATCCGCATCTAAGACTTTCTCCATTTCTATTTCTGCAAATAGATCTGTAATATCATTGAGTTGATTATTCATTTTCTTTTCAAAGGCAATAATTTCCTTTTCGATGACTTCCACTTTATTTAAATTTTCAGGCAGTTTTAAATGCCCCAGGTTTTCCAGGCTTCTTAATCCACTCAATGAGCTAAGGCTTTCAAGACCTTTAAGGCTTTGCAGGCGATTTAAGAGTTCCTTCTCCTCTTCTTTGGTCATTTCGAGGGCATCATAAATTTCAATGCGCATTTCACTTCCCGGAGAATTATCTTCCAGGACAATGGTTTTTCTTTGCTTTCCGGAATCGGAAACAGATTCTTCTATCACGACTTCTTTAGTTGTTCGACTCTTATCTGTAACATTGAGCGAGTCTAGTTTTTTTTGCATTTTATCCAACTCCAGTTGATATTCAACAAGTTTCTTGTCAAAGTTGATTAGTTTTTCTTTGTAAGTTTCCTGTTGCTGTTGGGCAAAAATGAATCCAAATGTCAAGAGCAGGAGAAAAATGCCTGTAAAGGCACGGGCAAGTGTTGTTTTCATGGTTATAAAATTAAGATTTAAAGACTAAGCGTTCATTATTTTTTTCCGGCAGGAAGGTTACCGGAGAAAGTAAGCAACCGACTATCAAACTGAATCTTCCATACGGTTTCATCCTTTTTTGTTTCAGCCTCAATTTTAATATGAGCTTCGGGAAGTCTGAAAACTTTGGAGAAAACATAATTCAGCACGGTTTCTAATCCAACTCTTGTATTGGAGGAGGACAACAATTTTGGATCCTCTGTTACTTTAGAATTGTGATCCTGAATGGCAATTAAATCCTGAGATAGTGGAGACGTAAAAGTTGTATCCGGCAATTGGGTATAATGCAATTCTTCTAGAATAGAAGGCCGAATCGGAATTTCAGAGGTATCCTTTATTTCAGGAACATTGGCGATTTCTACAGGAATTTGTTCAAGTTCGGCAATGACCTTGTTGACCCGAATGGGTTGGTTATTGCGTGTACTATTAGGTAAAGGGATAACTGTAACATTGAGATTTTCCACTCTGACGGAATCCATTGCAGGATCAGTGGATAAAATTGGCATTCGGTTCGCCAAATTGTTGGTCTGTAACGATTTCTGACCGAGGAAATACATAAGCCCCAACCCTAAAACAAAAAGTATTGATGCGGCGACCGCCCAATTCCGGAAATGGGGAATGGAGAACCTTCCTTCGAGTTGCAATCGTGCCTCAATTTTAGACCAGACAACCGATGATGGCTCCATTTTCTGTATTTCATCCAGCTTTTGTCCGATAATCGTTTCGAAGTCCGTTTCGGTCAAACGTTCTTCAATTTGTTCCCAAAGATGGGACTCTGGCTGAGTATGAATTTCGTTCAGTTTATCCCGTAGGCCTTGTTCAAAGTTCTTTTTCATGATGTTCGGGCCTCCTTCATTAATTTTTCACACTGACTTCGAAGAATGGCCTTAGCTCTGGAATATTGAGATTTAGAAGTTCCTTCAGAGATACCCAGCATTTGTCCAATTTCTGCATGCGCATATCCTTCTACTGCGTAAAGGTTAAACACGGTTCGAAACCCCTCTGGCAGACCCTGAATCAGATGAAGCAATTCTTCACCACTAATTTTACTAATCACATCCTCCTCATTTTTGAGATCATGAGCGGTATCAACCTCTTGGTGGATGGCTTTTTGAGACAATTTCCGGTTTTGTTCCAGGGCGGTATGAATCATGATGGTTTTCATCCAGGCCAAAAAACTTCCAGAGGGTTCCCAGGTATGAAGGCTGCGAAATACCTTAATAAACCCTTCCTGAAGTAAATCTTCGGCTTCATGAGAATTAGAAGTGTATCTCAAACACACTTTGAACATTGGACTTTTGAAGGACTCGTATAGTTGCTTTTGTGCCGCTCTCTCCTGCCGCTGGCAC
>CANHCC010000248.1 GCA_947459115.1 Bacteroidota bacterium
CCTGAGAAATAAAGATTTCAAACTGGCTCAAAAATTACTAAATGCTCCGGTTCCGGAGGCTGGTATCACTTACAAGAATGTCTTGCATTTTTTATGGACGCATCAGCCTGAGGTGGCCCAGGCCAGAATGTCTGAACATCATCCGGAGATACCTATTATACAACTTAGTGATTTTGGTCTCCGTGCTAATGATGAAGATGTGTTCTCTTTGGATAGAAGAACCACAGAGCTTTCCTGGCATGTAAATCTATTGAGTCGGCATTATCCCGAGCTGGCCTTGTCCGGAGAAATAACAACAGAGCCGATTTGGTCTCGTCTTACGGAAATTTGCAGAAGGCAGCGTGTCATACCCGTGCTTCATTCTATTGAAAAACCCAGAGACATACAGTATAAGGATTATGCTTATGATTCTGTTAGTCCGGATGACATTCAGGACTTCCACCTCATGAATCCTCATCCCTTTGCCTTTCATGAGATCAGGGAATTATAGTTGGTGACCAACCAAGGGGCCAATCTAAAGCATCTTAGCTATCCATGTCTCTTTCAATGGACGAAATACTTGCTCGGGTAATTGGGTATTGGCAGGACTAATATCCGCAACTAAGGTTTCAGGTTGGAGTTTGCCCATCTGCGCTGCTTGTTGGATTTCATTCCACTCGATTGATTCCAGGCTATGCTCTGATTTAAAGAATATCCTTCCGGCATGTGCCTCGGTCAAATTTAATTCGGTATTCAGTTGATGAATTTGTTTTCGAAGGGAATCAATTGAGCAACCGGAAGCGGCATTTGAATCCGGTTGAAGACGAATATATAGAAATTGGCCTTCTAATAGTTGCCATTCGGCGCCCAGAAGTGTGCCGTGTGCATTCCATTTTATTAAAATATTTTCGATGCCCGCTTTTAAGTTCGGGTAAATTGCTTCAGGGATAGGTTGGGTGTATTGAAATACCCAGGAGGTTGTTGTTTCCATTTCAATATAAAATTACAAAATCTCCTATAATTGCGTTCCGAACTAGGGAAAGGAGTTGGTCCTGTTAGGGTATCTACGAGAGCCTGCCAACAATTGTTTAGATGCCATCTGACTTACTGTATCTTTGCAATTCAAAAGGAGTCCTCTATGGCATTTATTCCGTTTCCTGTTGCTTTGCCCCAGGGCGTTCAAGGCGGTTTGTGGAAGATAGAAGAAGACGAATCTTTTTTTCGTCAGGCTTTATTTTTATTTCCTGAGGAAGAAGCCTATCTAAGTCAATT
Source organism: Bacteroidota bacterium (assembly GCA_947459115.1). Classification (GTDB taxonomy): domain Bacteria; phylum Bacteroidota; class Bacteroidia; order J057; family RFSG01; genus CANHCC01. The sequence goes on from CANHCC010000248.1 coordinate 1,252, forward strand.
CAGAGATGCAGAAAAGCGTAAGGAATGGCTTGCTAGTCGTTTGATTATTCGCATCATTTTGAAGCCCGATTCTCCTTTGTTATCTCTCACCATGGAAGATGGTCGTCCGTTTATATCAGGGTGGCAGGGGTGGGTGAGTATTTCACACACACAAGGGTGGGCTGCTGTTATTCTGAGTGATACACAAAAGCCGGGAATAGATTTGGAATGGTCAGATCGAATTTTGACTTTCCCGATCTTAAACCGTTTTTTACATGCCGAGGAGAAAAGCATTGTGTCTTCCCAAGATGTGGAAAAATCGGGTAAATTGGCCGTTTTAGCATGGTCTGCCAAGGAAACCTTGTTTAAACTTGTGGGGAGAAAGGGGATATCTTTTCGCGAAGATTTATTTGTAAATTTACCCTTAACATGGGAAAATGATGTACCCTCAAACATGGAATCCCATATTCAAACGCATGAAACAAAACATCCAATTCAGGTTCATTATGTTTTTTGGAAAGGTCTGGTTTGTACCTGGGCTGTTGTTCCTATTGATACTTTCGGGGTGTGAATCCAATCCTTCGGATAACAGAGCAGGCGCAGGTTCAGAACTAAGCCATCCCTTGTCTGAATTCTCCAATAAGGTATTGCAGGACAGTCTGAAAGCCTCCGGCAATCGGCTCACGCTGGTGAATTTTTATGCAACCTGGTGCAGACCTTGTGTCAAAGAAATTCCGGATTTGCTCGCATTACAGCAAAAGTATCCCAATGCCCTTCGACTGATGATGGTGTCGATAGATGATCGGGAGGTGGTGGCTTCTGTGCTCCCTCAGTTTTTAGTGAGTCATCAAATTCCCTTCGCAACCTGGTACACCTACGGAGATACTCCTGATGCCTCGACCCTCATTACAAGTTTATATCCCTCCTGGAATTCTTCTATTCCTCTGTCACTTTTGTATGACCCAAATGGCAACCTGCTTCAGGTGATAACAGGGCAGATAGATCCGGAAAAAATGAACCAATATATCCAATCCCTTACCCTATGAAATCTGTTTATTCTCTCATTGTTTTGGTATGGATGACTGCCGCCTCTGCTTTGCAGGCTCAGCAAATTCAGGATTTTTCCTTACGCCGGACGGATGGCAGTATGGTGTCTTCAACCACCTATAAATCCAAGGCCGCTTGGGTTGTGATCTTTACCGGAAATCATTGTGTGTATGCTAAGAAGTATGAAGATCGCTTGATTGCCCTTGGAAAAGAAATGGCCTCAAAAGGAATAGGCTTTTTGTTTATTAACTCCAATGATCCGAATCAAAATGAAGAAGAAAGCCTTGCCAATATGAAGATACGCGCTAAAGATAAAGGATTTCCATTTGAATATCTTCAGGATGATCAACAAACGGTAGCGAAATTATTTGGTGCCCAGAAGAATCCTGAGGCTTATGTTTTGAAGGGGAATCAAGTGCTATACAGAGGTGCAATTGATAATAACCCCCTTATGCCGGAGAAAGCAGATCGTTTATATTTAAGAGATGCAATTGAAGCGGTCTTGGCAGGGAAAAATCCGAGCCAGTCTAATGTACCTGCCAGTGGATGTAATATTAAGTGGAAGTAGGAGAACTGCCTGTAGGAGTTAACTTATTTAAGGTTTAAGTTCGCAGTATATGACCATCGCGTCAGGGTTCTTACGATTCAAATTCTGCAGAAAATAAAATGGACTTAAGGTTATCGAATTTAGGGCTAACTTAAAGTACCAGGGATAATCTGTTTTGAACAGAACTTTTCTGCTGCTGGAGTTGACAGTCCTTTCCTCCATGCTGAGATTTTTTTTATGGCTTTCTGCTTTATTGACCAATTTGTTACTTAATCCAAATAATATATTGGAAATAGGATAGGTGAGACCTGCCATGTGATGGATTTTTAATTGACATTGTTGCCCGATTTTATCAAAATCTGAAAACTGATATCTTTTAAAATGTCCGGCGACCTCATCTTCAATACCCCAATATTTCATACAAGAAGGAACCAATGTTATAATTATACCACCCGCATTTAAATATTTTTTGCACTGCTCAAAATATTTAAAGACATCTTCATCCGGCAGGTGTTCAATGACCATGCAGGACAAAATGAGGTCATATTTTTCATTAGGATTTTCTTCAAAAAAATTTTTGTGATCCACTTCATATAATCCTTGACTAATAAACGAAGCGTTCAGTTCCTGATTTGTTTTGCACGATTCAATATTTAGATCCAGGCCTTTACCTGTCATTCCTGCTTCCAGTAAAATTCTGGATTGATAACCGGTACCTGCGCCTACCTCAAGAAATTTTTTGCC
>CANHCC010000249.1 GCA_947459115.1 Bacteroidota bacterium
ATATTTGCCCTTAGACAGGCTTTTGCCATTCACGGAGAATTCATCCCCAAACTCAATGGTGGTGGCACTATTCGCACCGGTTCTCCACAATTTGCCCAAAGGCACGACATCTCCAAATGCTTTCCGGCCTTTTAAGCCCGGACGAGAATAAACAACTTCGATAAATGCCGTGGCAAAATTTTGTTTGACCGTTTGCAAAGGGCTGGGTTGGGGAATTGGCAGAGCCTGAGCCTGAACCGCTGCATGACTCATGAGAATTAAAGATAAAAATGTGAATAAATACTTCATGGGGTTTAAAAAATGTTTGGTGAAAATGTTGAAAGAACAAAGATACCAAACTTATGAAATGCATGGGAAAGGAAATCAGGATATATGGGCCAAACCCCTGACATCAAACGGGTTTTCGATAAAAAAAGTATGACGCAAATGCGTGGCACACAGGGCCTAAATGCAAAAGACCGCCGAAGCGGTCTTTTGGGTGTGGGAGCAAAGGGATTCGAACCCCTGACCCTCTGCTTGTAAGGCAGATGCTCTGAACCAGCTGAGCTATGCTCCCTTGACTTTGGGACTGCAAAGGTATAGGATATTTTTTATCCTCCAAAATATTTTTTAAAAATTTCCACACCTTTGGTAATTTGAAAATATTGACTGAATTTAGCGTCCGGATATTAAAATTTAAGCCGCCTTGCTATCATCTATACTCTTTTGGGTACTTTCCCTGGTGGGAATTGCCTCAGGAATTGGGTTAATCACCAATCGGAATCCTATTTACAGTGTTTTATTCGCTGTACTAAACTTCTTTTGTATTGCCGGGCTCTATCTGAGCCTGCAGGCAGAGTTCATCGCCATCGTGCAGATCATTGTATATGCAGGGGCCATCATGGTACTCTTTCTATTCGTGGTTATGCTTCTAAATCTGGAAGATGAGAAAAAGCCGGAAAAATCCTGGGATGCCATTAGAGGCCTGACCTTTTTGACAGCTTTAGCCTTCTTTGCTGAGTTGGTATTCATTTTTCAATCCTTTGTCTCCTCCGGCAATAAAGCCCTGAGTAGTTCCGACGCTTTCGAATTTGGAACGGTGGAAAAAATTGGTTGGGAACTGATGCAAAACTATCTCTTCCCCTTTGAAATGGTTTCCGTTGTACTCCTGGCAGCCTTGATGGGCGCCATGGTTATCGCCAAAAAACACAACTAATCCTCATGGAATTTTTACAAGTAAATCCTTTTCATTACCTCACTGTTGCTGCAGCCATGTTTACCATTGGCGCTCTGGGGGTATTGACCAGAAGAAATGCCATTGTTGTATTTATGTGCATTGAACTTATGCTCAATGCTGTAAACCTCTCATTGGTAACTTTCTCTAACATGCACAACAATGCCGCTGGCTCTATGTTTGTATTCTTTGTGATGGTCATCGCCGCCGCAGAAGCAGTTGTAGGGCTGGCCATCATCATCGCCCTTTTCCGTAACCGGCAGGATGTGGACATTAACAACATGAATATCTTTAAGTGGTAAGCGGATTAGATTAACAGAATGGAAGCTTTATTACCTCTCATTATCCTATCCCCCTTTATTGGGGCGGCCATTATCGGCATCTGGGGCCTTTTCTCCTCTTCTTTCCGCCATCAGGAAAAACTCATCGGCACGATTGCTACGCTCGCAGTAGTTCTGCCTTTTGTGCTGGTCCTCAATACTTTTCTCAGTTATGAGCATGGCAAGCCTGTGTCCTTTCATCTTTTCTCGTGGATGGCCACCAAAAACTTCTCCGTGGACTTTTCTTATGTGCTGGATGAAGCGTCGTTGTTAATGGGTTTGATTGTTACGGGTATTGGATCCCTGATTCATATTTATTCCATCGCCTACATGCACCATGACAAAGGATTCTACAGATACTTTCTGTATCTGAATCTCTTTATCTTCTCCATGAACAATTTGATTTTAGGCGACAATCTACTGGTTCTGTTTTTGGGATGGGAAGGCGTTGGCGCCTGCTCCTATTTCCTTATCGGATACTGGTTCGAAGATATGGCCAAGGCTATGGCGGCTCAGAAAGCCTTTGTTGCCAACCGAATTGGAGACTTTGCCTTGCTCGTTGCCATGTTCATCATTTTTACCAGCACCGGCTCTTTAAAATTCTCTGAAATTTCTCTTTCAGGAGATGTAGCCTTTTGGGTAGCCCTTCTGGTCTTCATTGCTGCAACCGGTAAATCCGCTCAAATTCCTTTATATGTTTGGTTACCCGATGCCATGGCAGGACCAACCCCTGTATCGGCTTTGATCCACGCAGCGACCATGGTAACCTCCGGGATTTACCTCATCGCCAGAATGTCGGAAGTATTCTTACAAGTGCCGGGCGTAATGATTCTGGTGGCAGTAATTGGTGGCTTAACCGCAATATTGGCGGCCTTGATTGCCATTGCACAAAACGACATTAAAAAAGTGTTGGCGTATTCAACGGTCTCTCAATTAGGGTTCATGTTCATGGCCCTTGGTGCCGGCGCTTTTTCCACGGCGATTTTCCATGTTATGACACATGCCTTCTTCAAGGCTTGTTTATTCCTTGGTTCCGGTTCTGTCATTCATGCCATGGAGCACATGCATCTGGTAGATGACCCTCAGGACATTAGAACAATGGGTAAACTCGGTAAATATATGCCTTCCACATCCAAGACATTCTGGATTTCAACTTTAGCCATTGCCGGGATATTCCCCCTCTCCGGATTCTTCTCTAAAGATGAAATTCTTGGCAAACTCTTCGCCGCCGGACATGAGCATGTGATGTATTACGCCGTTTGGGCGGTTGGAATGATTACAGCGGTCTTGACAGCGTTCTACATGACGCGGGTTACCTTCCTCACCTTCAATGGCAAAAAGCGTTTCCCTGAAGAAGGTCATCCACATGAATCGTCTCCATTGATGACAATTCCTTTGTGGATTTTGGCTGGTCTCGCCATTGTTGGTGGCTTCCTGGGCTTACCTGCCGTTGTAGGTCATGGACATTACAACTGGATCTCCGAACACTGGTTGTCCATCTCCAAAGCACCAATTATTGTTAATCGTATCCTACATGCCGACTTGACAACTGAATGGATTTTGATTGGAATATCTTTTTGTGTTGCCATTGGGGGCGTGTATTTTGCTTATTCCTTATACAGCAAATACGATTTACAGGCAGACTTGAAGGTCAAATCCTTCTTTGGCTCCATGTACCGGGTGATGGAAAACAAATTCTTCATTGATGAGTTTTATAATGCTGCAATTATTCGACCATTTGTCTGGTTGGGTAATTATGCCATTATGCCATTCGACAAGAAATTTATTGATGGATTGGTAAATGGTTCCGGGTATTTAGTTTATAGTGCAGGTTCTGTTTTCCGTCAATTACAAAGTGGATTGGTACAGAAATATGCTTTGTTAATGTTTATTGGCGTGGTAGTCTTATTGGGCTACGCCATATTCGGATAAGAATCAAAATAAAAATGAGAAAGGGTGGCGGTGAGTCACCCTTTTTTGTTGGTAATAAATGTCTGGTAAGC
>CANHCC010000250.1 GCA_947459115.1 Bacteroidota bacterium
GTCCAGGCAAACTGACCCAATACACTGGGGTAGTTGGCAACAATTAAATTCCATGAACTACCACTATTAGTAGAATATTCTATTTGTACATCTGTCACATTGGCCGAAGCCCAGGTAATGGGGAATATGACATCCGGATATAAAATTTGATTGGAGATTGGAGAAGAAATAGAAATAAAATCCGCTTGACTTGTGTTAAGTGCGGATCCATCATAACTGCCACCAAAGTGCTTAGATGCTATTTGACTTTGAATGGTAAAATTTTGACTGATTTGCTGTACGGATGGATTCCCGGCATCAGACACGCGCACACGCATTGAGCCGGTCAACCCGGAGGGCAGTGTCCAGAGGAAATCGGTTAAATTACCCGAAACGGGTGAAGTGATAGAAATCCAGGAAGAACCATTGTCTGTGGAGTAATCCAAAAGAACCGTGTTTATCTGATTGCCAACCCAAGATAGGTTAATTACGCTACTTTCAGCGAAACGCTCTCCACCTGTAGGATATATAAGGCGTAAATCATTAGAGGTGTTTGTATTTTGAACAACCCCATCGTATATCCCCCCTCTGTGCTTATCAGATATGGGTCCGATAAAAGTTACTGGAAGAGCCGATGTAGAACTATACTGGTTAGGATTAGAAGAATCTTTTACCCGAACCAGATTTTGACCACCCGGGATATTGGGTATCGTCCAGGAATAAAATCCCAGGTTAGCCTGAATATTATTGGCAATCGAGTTCCAGGAGGAACCATTGTTAGAGGACCATTCAATATCAACAAAACTACTCACATTGGCCGCCCATCTGATATCCTGTTGAGAGAGCGTAGCCATAAACTCCCCGCCGACAAAACTGGTCAGCAGGAGGGCATTGGCCTGATTTACATCCTGGGCTCCTCCATCATAAAATCCCCCTGAATATTTTGCAGGAAGGTTGTCTTGAATAAAGAAAGGCTGATCACTTAAATCCTGAATTATGGGATTAACCAAATCAGAAATACGAATCCTTCCTTGAGTGGTAATTGTATTCGGAACGGTCCAGACATACTCTCCCAATAATGCTGGGTAAGAATTAATAATATCCGACCATGTTGAGCCGTTATTGGTTGAAACCTCTATTCGGACATTCGTCAAAAAAGTTTGATTCCAACGAATCACTACAGGAGCATCCACAGGAAGTACCTCTCCCCCATTAGGAGAAAGCACATTTACTGTCTGACCTATTACGCTGAATGAACAGGTAATAAGTAAACCAAACAATAAACCTATGCTGCGTAGAAAATGCCCCATGAATGCTGCTTAAATCAAATTGGTAATGGCAAAAACTATTTGAAAAATTCTTTTTTCATGAGCAGTAAGTCCCGGGAGCCAAAAGCTCCCGGGATTTTCTGTTCGCATGAAAATTAAAATAAGGAAAGGATTAATGGAATCCTGAACGACCTAAACGCTGACCATAACGATAATCACGGATATTCATATCCGTATAACTAGTTATTGTGGCTGCTGTACCAGTACCCGTTTGCCAACGATGCGTAAGACGATAATCATCTGTTCCGTTTGCCCAGCTATTGTTATTACCACGCACGGAGACACCACCACCTTGAGTTACATCCGTCGGCGTAGTTGTAACATTCGTTCCACCAGCAGCATTACCGGTCCAGTTTGCAACATTGGCAGATCCAACTGTACCTGCCGTAGTTAGGGTGCCATCGCCATGCCATAGTGCGTGGTCTCCCCTGTAAGTACGACCATTGTTGTGTTGTATATTTACATACATTTCCCACAAATTTCCTGTCATATCCATGACACCAAAGTAAGATGAACCGGCTTGAGTACGAGTAGAAGTGGCAGTTGCATGAATTCCCACGCGCAGTGGACCGGTGTTTCCATCTCCACCTGACCGTGTAGACTGGACATTAGAGAAATTTGCGCCTGCTTCAGTAACTGTTTCAGTTCCGTTTTCAGTTCCACTTAAGGTGTTTCCTAATACACCTGTCGTTGTGCCCCATGCGTATTCATTTGCAACCGCATTTAGGAAACCCCTTCCTGCTTTTTCATATTCCAACTCTGACATCATACGCAGACCTGCCCAATCCGCGTAAGCACAGCCATCAGGCCAGCTGAGGAAGCCGCAACCACGATCCGGACGAACTGTAATGACGACCCGTGGGGTACCGGGATTTACGCCAGCAGTACCAATACGAAGCGTATAACGATTGGGATCCGTAGTACTATTATTCTGAATGTTGTTATTTACTGTATTAATATCTCCACCGGGGAATCTGGTAGTTTGTTGTAGATAAGTAAGCGTATTCAAAAAATCTGCATACTGACCTTGAGAAATCTCGTATTTCATTATCCAAAACGCTCTCCAGCCAATTGGATAATCCGGATTATCTGTAGGATAACCGGTGGCCATACTTCCATCATTATTTCCATCCATACCTTGTACGCCATGTAAGCGTATTTGACCCCAAGAACCGATACCATTACTTGCTAAAGTGTTACTGAATCCTGTACCAGTAATCTGTAATGCCTGAGCTGAATTTGTTCCGTTGTAAAAGTTGTTATTGCCGGTATTGGCACTTCCTAAAAAGTAATTCCCTTGTGGGATGTACACCATTTCTATTGCAAAAACACGCAACTGAGCGGTCAAGGCATCGGTGTTGGTTACGCCTTGATTGCCATAGCGCCAGGACAATTGAATCCCAGTCGCATTAAATGTACCGGATCCACCACTGGTGCGCCAGATCATGGCTCCCGGGCGAATTGCGGTATTAGTAAGCGGCGCAACACGAATAGCATGGGCTGTACCTGTACCTACCAAAAAATTTAAGGTATCAAGATTGGCATGCGTCCAGGTACCGGTACCAATCCGATATTTTACGAAAACCCAGGCCCCATCATAGTTGATGGAATCACGCCAGGAGTTATTCCACGACAAATCAAACTGAACCTGAATTTGCTGTGTCGTCGTGTTCTGCCCCGTAAGGGTCGTGTTCTGCACATTGATGAAGTTCGCAAAACTGAAGTTTGCAATCAACATCAGTACCAGAGCTGAAGAGAAATAGTACATTCGTTTCATACGAAAGAGTAAATGAGTGAAAGATTAATTAGTTAATAGACAAATTTGATAACTTTTTATTCTCACAAAAAGTCCCCTAAGTTAAAATTATTTTAAATAGAAATAAATGTTTTTAATAATTTTTTTTACCACTCATATGGATGCCATTACTTCCGGTTTGACAGAATTTAACTTCGACTGTATAAATTTGATATTGAGCATGTTAATTTAGTACAAAAACAGAGTAGGATAATATAAATTCATAAATACCCCACAGACAGAAATAAATAATTCTATGATTTTCAACCAATGGATTACATTGAGATAGATCTAAGCGTAATACGCTAAGCGGATTGGGACATTGAACAGAATTCCTACATGTTTATGTACAAAGCCGATAAAATCAGACAAGCCTATTTTCATTATTAAAAAAACCCTGGTTCTACTATTTAAAAGAAAGCAC
>CANHCC010000251.1 GCA_947459115.1 Bacteroidota bacterium
GTTGATTTCATATAGCACTTTAGCGATGGTTCGGGTTAAAGGTGGTTCAGAAATCAAAATGTGACCCCAATAACTATATTTCATGTTGTTTTAAATGAATTTATCAATATATTGATCACCTTGGAATCTGGGAATCGGCAGTTGTGCAAGGAGCACTTGAACAAGGCTGCTTTCCACAAAATTGTCCTCTCCCATCAGATTTACAACGTGGTGCTTGTAGCGTATCTCCAGGGAGGCCACCGTATTGTATTTGACAGCCACAATCTGAATTAAGATAATATCCAGTGTGCCCGTTAATATCTGAATATCCCACATATAGTATGGGCATTTTTGCTTGAATTTTTAGTGTTTCAAGGAAATTTTCATTTTGGCTATTATAACCTGGCTTTTTTGAACTAGAGTTACTCGAACAGTTACAGTTAGAATTACAGCCCGATTTTGACTCTTGTTCATCGACAGTGTGTATAATTGAGTTTATTTTCTTCCTAAACAATACATCAGAAATTGAAATACCTGTGGGAATTTTATTCCAATTTGAATGATCAAAATATTGCTTATCCATGTATGGATAATATACGGTAGGAAATATTCTATTTCTTTCTATGTTTACTCCTTGCTGGATTTCTTTATCTACCGATCGGATAAAGTGAAGATCTTCAGCACTGATATCCTTTCTTAAATAATTCCCATATTCTTTTCGAATATAGAGAAGTACATCTTTTAACATTGCAGAATCAAATCCGACAATATCATTTCTCCTTTTTGAAAAGAAATCATATAGGCCTTCCGTAAATACCTGACTTTGAGCCATTATAAATACCGCCTTTTGCCATCGCGTCAGAATTTTTTCAAGTTCAGAATAGTTTTTTAATTCCCAATTTATTCTGCCTTGTTTAGTTCTTAGTAAATTGGTGTAAGGATTTCCAATAGTTTGGATTTTCTTCCTATTTAATGCTTGGGATATTCCGATGCTTAACATGGTCTGAATTATTTAAATATTGCATATGAAGCTGAACCGGTTAGTCCACCGGAAACTCCCGATAGTACCATATTACTACCAATTGTGCCGGATTCTTTCATTTCCATTCCCATAGAAATGATTGCTCCGAGCAAATTATATAACCAAAAAGGGCGAATCCAATCTGCTGAAGGAAGGGGGACCATGTATGGATTCCAAGTTGTAGGACCTCCTGAAGACTGAGCCTCCCAATATTCCAGACTTTTAGCGGCTATTGCGGCGAGTACCAATAAAGGGATTTTTTCTTCTTTGCTTAACTCTACATCCAATATTATATTAGTTTCCAATTGAGATAAAATTGGGTACAAATTGGCGACAATCGTTATTTTGGTGTTACAAGGAATCGCCAGAAATTGATTGATATACGAAATTTGGTTCAGAGAATAAAATCCCATATTCTCAATTCCTAATTTAAGTCTTGTAAACGACTCAAATGTATTATCGCAACAGTCATTACACCAGGAATTGACCGAAATGAAATTCATTAAGTTGGCAACCGATTCCTGAATACTGACAGCGTCAATATCAGCATAAATAGCTGCATTATACATTTTCGTACTGAGGTAGGCTGATACTTTGTCAATTACATCTTCCGGTGTAGGACTTCCTGGTAATGCGACAATGACAGAATTGAGTCCGGCGTTGTTCCATGTGCCAGCAATTGCGAAGGGATTTACTTTAATGTTGGTACTCATTGTTTGAAGGGTTTAAGTTAATAAATTGCTTCAAATCAAATGGAAATATTTTGTATTCTCAATCCCCCCCCCCTTTTTTTTATTACATAAATATTTGATAATGACCAAGAAAAAATTTCTTTGTGTTAATATTTTTTCTTTGAAATCCCTGTTATTCATTAACAAATTGAACTAAAAAAGTGGCTCTTAGCATTTTATATTGGGTTCAAGTACTATTTATGCGATGGAGGAATTTATCATCGAAGATTAAAAGGCTTATTTGATATTGTTTGGCTTACCCAATTTAGAAAATCAATTAAACCTGAATATATCAGGTTTAACTGTCCGATCGCTGAGTAGCCCCCAATAGAACTGTGTCGTTTATTAATATAGAATGGGGGGCGTATCGAAGCATGTGCTGAGCCTGGTCGAAGTATGCCCTGGTGGGTAGTTCAAAGAATACCTTAATTTATATAAACGGAAATTACTCTCTAAATAATGCTAAGAGCTCTAAAGGTCATTTAATCATGACTTGTATATAGTATAGTTTTAGCTTTAATTTTTCTATTGAGTGTACGCTCTACTGATTCATAATAACCCGGTTTCCCGGTTGATTCCGGAGTTTTCTGCAATTCCCTTTATCGTTACCCCAAATTTCCTGTAAAGATTTTTCGAAAGTTAAACTGCGAAACCTCCCACCTTCGCCACCACCTATTTAAAAAAAATATTTTCCATCAGAGAGAGGCAGTATAGCCCTTCGTTTCATTCAGCCCCCTCAGTCATTTAATTATACAGCGTAAACCCATACTTCGAAAATTCCATAAAATCCTTTTGCTTCTTTTGGCGCCATAATTCCGTAGCCGCAAGATTCAGTTTTTCAAACTCCGGTAAATCATCCTCCAGTACCATTCCATCTGCATAGGAGATAGGCACTTCCATAAATATTTCGGAGACATCATACGCCAGTAATTTGCAACAGGGATTCAGACGGTCAAAATGATTGTGTTCAAAGTCCTGTTCCCCTAAATACGCAATGAGGTGAACATCTCCATTCGCATCTCCATCGGTATCTTTGGAACCCATATTGTAGCCCATTTTCAGCTTAAAGCCCACATGGGTCAGGGTTTTCATCAGAGACTTAATCGGCAAACTTTTCGGACCCTCCAAATATCCTTGGAAATTCACCACCACCATGGCATCTTTCGTACATCTTTTTTTCAGGTTCTCGAACGCCTGTCTGGTAAACATATGGTAAGGTTGAACTTCTCCATTGACCACATCAATGATGACAATGTCATATTGCTGTTCCGTGGTATTGATATAATGTCTCCCATCATCAATATAAATATCAAAGCCTTCCGGTTTAAACCCAAAATACTTCTCTGCCAGTTTGGGCATTCTCGGATCAATCTCCACTATGTCGGTCTTAAACCCCATGCTTTTTAGTTCCATGCACAAAGTGCCACCTGCCATCCCAATGAGGAGAGCTCTCGCACCTTTAGGTTTTCCGCTCGTCATGGTGGCCAGGCGATGAATATAAGGCCAGGACGATATCGGATTCTGCTGAGGCATGACATAGGTTTGTGGTATTCCATTGATCAGCATATAACGCATGGTGTGTTTATCGCTGTCCAGATAATCAAAAACCGTGATTTGTCCAAGGATGCCTTCGGTACGGTCTTTTAGCCAGACAATATCGGAGCGAAAGATTTTCTCTTTGTTCTGACTGACAAACAACAGGACTAAGACAATTGCGGCTCCGGTCAGGGGGACATATTTCTTAA
>CANHCC010000252.1 GCA_947459115.1 Bacteroidota bacterium
GATGGCCTCTGGTTTTTTAGAGTTTGTTTTCAGCATATTTTGTGAAGGCATAAATATCAGAATCTTTCCCTAAGATAAATAAAATATCGCCTTCATGAAAAACTTCATCGGGACTTAAATTAAAATTATAATCCTCTCCCCTTCCTATAGCAACAATGTTTAGATGATATTTTTGGCGAAGATTCGCCTGAGCAAGCGAAATTCCGCATAATAAAGAATGTTCTAAAATGCGATAGGTTCTGACATCCAACTGAGGCAGGCGATGAATGAGTCGAGTGGTAGCTTTTTTCAACCGGTCATCTCCACTCAGCAACGCATAATTATCTGCTCTTAATTTTCGTATGATATCGTCAATATCATTTCCCGGCACCATAAATTCTTCGAGGACTCGGGTAAAAATTTCAACCGAAGTTTCAAACTCTTCAGGAATCACTTCATCAGCCCCAATTTCTCTCAATGGGATAATTTCGGACACATATCGAGTACGAACCACAATATGAATATTCGGATTCATGAGTTTGGCCATACGAACGATTTTTCTCGACCCGGCAGGATCCGAAATAGCTATGACTAAAATTCTTGCTCTTTTAATTTCGGCATGATGTAAGATTTCCTCCTGAGAGGCATCCCCAAAGAAAATAGGCTCGCGATTTTTCTTTTCCCGATGCACCGTATCCGGATTGGTTTCAATAATCACATATCGGATACCGGATATTTTTGCAGCATGTGCCAGATTGCGTCCATTTAGCCCGAACCCCACAATGATTAAATGATCATGCAGCCAAGCCCGTGTTTCCGGGGAAACAGAATCTGCTTGTCCAACCATATGGAAATAACGAAGGAAGGGCATCTTTAAAATTTTATCAGCCCATTTACCGGAATAGCCAATTGAAGCAGGCGTAAGCATCATACTACAAACGGATACAGCTAAAAATAACTGGTAAGAATCTGTATCCAGTAATTGTTGTTCAAGGCCAATGCCGGCAAGAATAAAACTAAACTCTCCAACCTGAAACAAGTTTAACGCCACAATCATACGATTGCGTAGTGTAAGGCCTAACCCGGAGGCTGCCCCAAAACCTGTTATCAATTTCAAAACGGTTAGTGCAATTAAGACCCCTACAACCAGCCAGAAATTTGCAAAAATGTAATGAACATTTAACAGCATCCCAACGGAGATAAAAAAGATACTGGTAAACATATCCCGGAATGGAAGAACGGACCCCAATGCCTGATGACTATACTCTGATTCAGAAAGAATCAATCCCGCCAGGAAAGCCCCCAAAGAAAGCGATAATCCAATAGAGGAGGTTAGCCAGGCAATGGCAAAACATAAAGTAATGACAGACATTAGGAAGATTTCCTGGGTGCGGGTCCGGGCTATGCTAATCAACAACTTGGGAACGACAAATCTGGAGAATACATAGACTAAGACGCCAATCAAAATAAACTTCAGTAACATGAACAATAGCTCCATCCCAAGATTCCCGCCTTGTCCTGCAAGTAAAGGCGTAACAAGCATCATGGGCACAATCACGATATCCTGAAAAATTAAAATCCCAAGTACCGTTCTACCCGGGAGAGAATCTATCTGACCTTTTTGCTGTAGTAATTTTATAACAATCGCTGTACTACTTAAGGCAATCAAAAAACCGATAAAAACAGCAGTGCTATGATTCAGTCCGGAAAATGCGCAAATCGCCCATACGGCAGCAATGGATAATCCAACCTGAATGCCGCCTCCCAGCAAAACTGATTTCCGAATCTTCACCAGATTCCGGAAAGAAAACTCCATCCCTAAGGTAAATAAAAGCAGAATCACACCAATCTCTGCCATGATCTCAACCTGATTTGTATCGGACACCAGCCCCGTCAAATGAGGACCTGCAATGGCTCCCGTAACTAAAAATCCGATGATGGCCGGTAGCCGAAATTGGTGGCAAATCAACTGCACCACAATAGCCAAACCAAAAATCACAAGAAAATCCTGAAACACCGACAGGTCAACACTTATTAGCATGTACAAAAATACAAAGGATTAAGGATGCCCACGACAAACGAAATGCAGGATTGTCTTGAGACGATTCGCCATCAGACATAAATCTGCCGGCAGTAAAGTAAGCGCAACTTGAATATGGAATAAATTAAATTGAAGCATTGAATTGACTATCAAGAAAATTAATGTGTCAATTCCCTTATTTTGATTAACTTTAAACATGTATCCAAGCCGGGATTACTCTATAAACCAGACCCATTTGTCAGCGCATTTAAAGCGTTTACAACTTCTGATAGTGTTCGTTTTGGTTATGTTTGGATACTTACAGGCACAGTCCAAACAGGGCGGGACCTCAACCCCCAACTCCAACAATAAACCGATAAAAGAATATCCGCCTGAACCATGGGAATATCAGGAAAAAATTATCACGCCCAGAGTCTATTCTAAACCTGTTTCACTTGCGGAAATTGCAAAAGCGCAAAAGGCCAAAGACAGCATAAATACCAGAAAGATACCCTTACAGTTAAATCCCACGACAAAACCAGGCAACCTACTTTTGGTAACCAATCCTGTCGAACAGCCAACCACTCACCTGTTAAACCCTGAATCCGAAAATTCACTGGTCATTCGTAAGAATGAGGGAGAAGAGAAAATCCTAATTTCTAATCCAAGCACCGATTCTGATTTCGGTCTATCAAGTAGTAACCCTCAAGGCTCAGATAAGCCTGAGGCAATAACTCTTGAGAGCCTACCATCTCAAGACATTGAAAAACAAGACATATCTTCAGATTTGGAGACAGGTCATTTGATTCAAATTAAAGTCGATGATAGTTTTCCAATAAAGCCGGAAGACACAAATTCAGCTCAACTCACCCTACCTGCCGTGTTGGATTCGATCGCTCAACCTATGGAGAAAAAGGATGAGCCAACAGGCATCCAAACGCTTGATACGGTATCCAGTATTTTAGAGGACAATATTCCAATTAAGCAGGAGGATTCTCCATTAAGGGATTCGACAACCATTATTTCTGAGGCAGCAACAAATCCACCAATTGAAACACGGGATCCCTCATCCGATTTTGAAGCGATGGATACTGTCATTCATAGCTCTCGTGATATTATTACTATAAATCAGGAAGAAGTAAATTCAGTCCAACTCACCATTCCTGCCGTGGGGGATTCGATCGCTCTATCTATGGAGAAAAAGGATGAGCCATCGGACTTCCAAACGATTGATACGGTTCCAAACAACCTGAACGAAAGCAAATTTCCTGAGCAGGAAAGCACTTTGGCAAACAATGGGGAAGTGAATGTTTTGCACGATTCGACGCTTCAACCAATTAAAATAGAATCGCTGAACGAAGATTTCGAACCAAGAGATTCTATGTTATCAGATAGTATCCCATTTGAGGAGGAGGGCTTATCCCTGGATACAGAGATTGACCTTGATTCTGCAACAATTCCGGGCCAGGA
>CANHCC010000253.1 GCA_947459115.1 Bacteroidota bacterium
AAATCTGTGAAGCTAAAAGATAAGGGCTTACCTGTCTTTTATATTGATAGAATGCTAACTTCCAGCAATGATTGTGGTAATATTTCATTAAACTCATTTGTTTGTAACATAACTAGCTTTTCGGAATTTCAAAATTATAATTCATGTTTGAATTGCAAAATTTCGATTGATTCAAATGGTGAAATCAAAAACTGCCCAAGTTTCAAAAAAAGTTTTGGAAATATTTCGGAAAGTAGTTTGGTTGAAGTTCTTGATAATACAGAATTCCAACAATATTGGAATATTCCAAAAGATAAGATATCAGTTTGTAAAGAATGCGAATATAGGTATATTTGTGTTGATTGTAGGGCTTTTCTAGAGGAACCAGATAATATTTATAGTAAGCCATTAAAATGTGGATATAATCCCAGAACTGGTAAATGGTCTGATTGGCGCAAGCAAAAACACAAGCAAAGGACGATTAAGTTTTATAATTTGTAAAGCGTATTCTAACAATTTTTTGTAGCGGTATAACATAATTTAAGTCCTATGAAATCTACCATTTTATCTAAGTATTTTATAATTTATATAATTTATAGGCTTATAATTAGTTCGCCATTGTATTCCCAAAACTACATAACCCAATACCCTTTTCCGGAAATAATTGGGTCAAATCAAAAAACACCTTCATATTCTGACTATACCACACATATTCTGTCTATAGTTGGGGAGTATACATCATCGCTTAAGGCCCACGACCAATTATATAAATTTCCCCCGACTCAAGCACCGGATCCCTTATTTCGCCAGAAGTATAATCCTGTTCCTGCCAGAGACTACATTCTGCAAGAGGCGGCCAAACATCGCATTGTCATTTTCAATGAAGCCCACCATCAACCCCTACATCGGGTTTTTACTGCTTCTTTTCTGGATACATTGTGGAATATGGGTTTTAGATACTTTGGCGCAGAGGGGCTGGTGGAGTTTCCATATCATCAGGAAAAACGCCAATTTCCCATTTCAGGTGACGGATTCTATTTAGATGAGCCTCAATATGGAAACTTAGTTCGCAACGCCATGCAATTAGGGTACAATGTTTTTGGCTATGATAATCATGGTATTGAAAATTTTGTAAATGATTCCACTCATCTGGAGTTGAGAGATAAATTTCAGGCACAGAAAATCCTAAAGATTTTGCAAACAGACTCTACGGTAAAAATTCTGATTCATTGTGGATATGGCCATTTAACTGAAAAGAAACGAGCAGGTTCATACAAAACTATGGGTGTATGGATAAAAGAATTATCTGGGATAGATCCCCTTACCATAGAGCAAACAAGATTAACCGAAAAAGGAAATCCAGAGTATGAAGACCCCTATTATCATTTAATTGAAGACATAGAATATTCCGCTGCTTTTCTGGATGAATCGGGGAGTGGGTTTATGGGTGCCACAGGTGAACATTTGGTTGATATCAGGATATACCATCCCAGAACTAAATTTGTCAATGCAAGACCCCATTGGCTATTAACCGAAAATAAGACCTATGTAAATTTACCCGACTCAATGTTGGCCAGTTGTCCCTGTCTGGTTTTTGCGTATTATTCAGATGAACCGCTTGGAAGTGCTATTCCCACAGATGTAATCTATATTTCAGATTCTTTAAATCCGAAATCTTTGATCCTGGATAGAGATAAAGACTATGAGATTGTGATTCGAAGTTTGCCAGATAAAACGAATTATTCCCGGGAGTTTGTAAAGAAGTTTAAATTAAAGGATTTGAAATTTTTACCATCCCCTGATTAAGGATTTTTGGGGTGCATGTAGATACATGCACCCCCATTCCCCGCATCCCAAAATTTTCTGTAATTTAGACTCATGAAGGTAACCTCCAAATCCGTTTTTCTGGTTTTGTTCGTCTGCTTCTTGTTTCTTCCCTCTTGCAAAATGTGGTACAACATCCGCTATGGAGACCCCCGCAAAAACTGCAATCATCCCGAACATGGGAAGTATATGAATGCTAAAATCATGGCCAAACAAAAGAGCGTACTTCGATGAGCGAATACAACCAGACACCCGACAATGACCATATCGCCGATGTGCTTCGTCTGACAGGCAGACTGATGGAGCTTCATGGAGAAAATTCCTTCAAAGCCAATGCCTATACTAACACCGCATTCCGGATTGATAAATTTCCGGAGCCGGTTTCGGAGTATGTCCGCAAAGGTATTCACGGCCAAATCGAGGGGGTAGGCGCTGGCATGAAAGCCTCCCTCAAGGAAATCGTTGAAACCGGTACGCTTATTCAGCTGGAGGAACTGTTAAAACAAACACCTTCTGGGGTCCTCGAAATGATGGAAATCAAGGGCATAGGCCCGAAGAAGGTAGCTGTCATCTGGAAAACCCTGGATATCACGACGCCTGGTGAATTGCTCTATGCCTGCATTGAAAACAGGCTTTCCGAGCTGAAAGGCTTCGGGCAAAAAACACAAGAGTCAATCCGAAAGGCGATTGAGTATAAAATAAGTAATCAGGGCAAATTACTTTACGCTCGCGCCAGAATCCTCCTCGATCCCATACTGACATTGCTTCGAAAAAAGTCCGGCGTCAGAGTTGAATATACCGGCGCAATTCGTCGTGCCTGTCCTACCTTGGATAAAGCCGAATTCCTGGCAGAAACCCATGACCTTCAGGCTCTGCTGACACTGCTGCAAGAAATGCCTGAGCTTTTACAAGTCAGACAGGAAGGCGAGCATCGGATCATTGCTCATACACCTGAGGGCTTTCAGGTGGAAGTGCATTTGGCACCGGTTCAATTTGAATATCATTGGTTAAGAGCCACCGCAGTAGAAACCCATTTTCAGGTATTGGCAGAGCGGAATATTTCCCCTGCTTCTACCGAAACAGAAATCTATATACAGGCCGGTCTTCCCTTCTTTCCGCCCGAATTAAGGGAAGGTCGGGATGAGCTGTCCCGTTATGCTTCCGGTATTCCGAATTTAATTGAAGTCAAGGACATTCGGGGCATTTTACATGCCCATAGTACCTGGTCGGATGGCTCTCACACTTTGGAAAAAATGGCCAAAGCCGCCAAAGCTCAAGGCTACGAATATTTAGGTATTACCGACCACAGCAAAGCTGCCTTTTATGCCAGCGGTTTATCGGAAGGCAGAATAGAAGAGCAGCATAAAGAAATCGATCGATTAAATCAGGAACTGGCTCCCTTTAAAATATTCAAAGGGATAGAGTCGGATATTTTAAACGATGGCAGTCTGGACTATGAGGAATCCGTACTGAAATCTTTCGATTTTATTGTAGCCTCCGTGCATTCTAATTTGAAGATGAATGAGGAGAAGGCCATGATGCGTCTGATGAGAGCCATAGAAAATCCCTATACCACGATATTGGGGCATCCTACCGGTCGGTTGTTATTGGCAAGAGAAGGATATCCGATTCATTGGGAGA
>CANHCC010000254.1 GCA_947459115.1 Bacteroidota bacterium
AGCTGACGCTTACCCCGAGCTGACGCTCCCCCCGAGCTGACGCTCCCCCCGAGCTGACGCTCGCCCCGAGCTGACGCTCGCCCCGAGCTGACGCTTACCCCGAGCTGACGCTTACCCCGAGCTGACGCTTACCCCAAGCGGACACTCCCCCCGAGCGGAAAAATACATAACTTTGAATGGAACTGACTTCAACCATGAAATACATCCTCTTCCCACTGCTCTTAATTGGATTGACTTTTCCCTTCCTTCGCGGACAAGGAACAGAATCTCCAATCACCACCAATGTATATTTCGATGGAGAGCCATTTTTGATTTCCAAACCGGATGAACCGCATAAACTTACCATTGCGTGGATGGGATTTCATTTGCCGGATGGTTTGAGAATCACGATTAGAAGCAGGACCAGCACGGATGGGGGAAATACCTGGTCTCCTCCGGTTTCCTTGCCTCATGTCAAAACCGGCTGGGGCTCGGCAGATCCAACGATGGCCTATGGACCGGATGGTTCCTTATACCTTGTTTACATTGACTATATCAAGAGTCCGGATTCCGGTCAAATCGTTATCTGCAAATCCTCGGACAGCGGCCTCAATTGGACCGGGCCTTTTCTGGTGATGGACATGACGGAAGATTACCCTGAAAGGCCTATTGACAGGCCCTGGTTGGTTTGTGACCGCAGTGGTGGACCTCATTCAGGCAATCTTTATCTTACCTCTAAACCGGCACCCTGGATTCCGGCGCCCAACAGCGCTTATCATAAACGCTCCACGGATGGAGGGCTTACCTGGTCTCCGCTGCGTTTCGTGGATACCACCAATTATCTGATTGGAAATCTGATTCAGCAACCCATGACTTATCCCATGGTCTATGCAGACGGAAAATTCGCCATGTTCTATCCTTCCTATGTCGTCTCACAAAACATACTTCCTTTGTTTTATCAGGCATTGTCCGGTGATGGGGGACAAACATTTCAGTACAATAATGCGATCCTGAATCCTCAGGGCGTTCAGGATACCAATTATAAAGTAGGCTATAGTTTTATGGCACATCCCACCGATCCTCAGAAAGCAGTTATGGTTGGAGTCTTTGCTATGAATGGAGATCCGGATATTGTGGTCACCCGAACTACCGACCAGGGCCAGAGCTGGAGTCCTTTATTGAGGGTCAATCAGGATGGTCTTGCAAATGGGAAGGCTCAAGATATGCCCTGGTGTGCCTGGAATCAGCAGGGACATCTTGCAGTGGTTTGGAGAGACCGTCGCAATGATGCCGGTTCTGGCTTTTTTGTTTCGAGTGAAATTTATGCCTCAGTCTCTTATAATGACGGCTTGTCGTTTGGTCAGGACTTTCCAATGAGTTCCCAGCCTGCACCTTTTGATTCTATATTGATTGAAAATGGGAATGACTTTTTGGGAGCAGCCTTCTCGGGTGATACTTTATATGCGGCCTGGGGAGATGTTCGAACCGGAAATTTGAATATCTATTTTTCCAGAAAGGTTATGGGTACCGGTACTTCTCAGGTTCAGGTGATCGACCAGGTGGCATATCCAACACTAGTTTTGTTTCCCAATCCTGCCAAATCAACCTGTCGTGTGATTCCTGATCCGCAATTATTCGGCGCAGAATGGACAATAAAAGACGCACAGGGAAGGGTAATGATGAAGGGGATTTTTCAAGAGAATCAGGAAGAACTGAATGTGTCAGGATTATCTTCCGGTTTCTATATTCTTTCAGGCAAATCCGGAGGATTACCCTTTCGATCCGCTTTAATAATTGAATAATTTTCCCTGCTGCAAGGTACACCTTGCAGCAGGGAAAATTATTCATATAACTGGTTGTTAATTATTTGTGACATTTTTGCCCCACTGGTTTTTTCCAACAAATATTTTTCCCTAACTTAGTATTAAAATCTACCACCATCAAATGAACACACGAATTATCCTCATCGCCTTGATTATTTTGGGATTTTCTTTTGGTTGTAAAAAGAAAAAAGAAACAGAAGAAACACCCGCCGTGCTTGGTTGTACCAATCCTGAATCCATAAACTATAACCCGGCTGCGACTCAAAACGATGGCAGCTGCCAGATTGCAGATAAATTTCTTCCCTTGAAAATAGGAAATAACTGGCAACTTCTGGATACCGTACAAGTACCCATTCCCGGCTTTGAATTGACACTACCCGTTACAGCTACCCTCAACATTGATAAGGATACGGTAATGGATGGTAAAACTTATTTTATGATGACTCAAAGTTTTGAAGTAGAAGGGTCGCCTATTCCTGTTGGAAATGTCCTTCCTGCTACGCGCTACGGTTATAGAACAGATCGTACCGGTAAAATTTTCCGTCGCGTACCCGGCGATGCTGCTGAACATGTGTATGTAAATTATCCATTGGCGGTAGGGGATACCTGGGAAGATACCGGATCTGCTCCAACCACTTATACCGTAACCGGCACTCAATTTTTGTATGTACCCGCGGTGGGTAAATCTGTGACCGCCTGGAAAATTCAAGCAGTTTCAGGCACTACAGGTGGGCAACCCATTGAATTGTATTTTAGTAAGGACATCGGCCTGGTGCGTCAGGAGATTGCTTTTACCATTATGGGTTTCAATATTGGTTTGGATGCATTCCTTCAGACCATCAGCCTGCAGTAGTCAGATTCCATGATTCGTAAATACCTTGCAATGTTTGGGGCCGTTATCGTCCCCGCTGTTTTCTATTTTATGACCATGGCACCCGCTGTGGTAGAAATTGATTCAGGAGAGTTATCTGCTGTCCAATACACCGCCGGAGTAGGGCACCCAACAGGGTATCCCTTGTTTACCTGGTTGGGTTGGCTCTTCACCAGAATTCCATTAGGGATGCCGGTTATTCAGCAAATCAATTTTTTGGCCTTGCTCTATGTGGTTGGTTCTCTCTCGGTATTATGGTGGGCCTTCCATTTATTTTTTAAGAAAGTCCTTGGTGTACAACAGGAATTACCCGCTTTGATTTTTCCTTCTGCACTGGTCATGACCTTGGGGCTGGGAAAGACCTTCTGGGCTCAGGCGACTGCTACGGAGGTCTATTCCCTTCACCTTCTGATATTAAGTGCCATCCTGGCCTGTTTGATTTATATTCAGATTAGCAAAAATCCCAGCTACTGGCTTTTGTTTGCCATTCTATTGGGTTTGGGTTTTTCCAATCACATGACGACCCTAATGCTATTACCGGGTATTGCCTGGCTGTATTTCTCTTCCAATAAAATCAATTTGCGGAAGACCTGGGAGCGCCTTTTTATCATGATTGCAATATTTATGGGGGTGTTAGGCATTAATTACGGTGGCCTCATGCAAAGAGCGGCCTCTGAGCCTATCTTAAATTGGGGCAATCCTCATTCCTTTTCCAGACTCATGATTCATGTAAGCGGATGGCAATACCGGGTTTGGTTGTTTTCCTC
>CANHCC010000255.1 GCA_947459115.1 Bacteroidota bacterium
CCATAGGAATCTAATATACCGGAAATAAACCCCATATCCAGCTTGTCACCGGTGCGGATATCCAGGGTGTTTTTAACCAGGGATTTTTTATTGATAACTTTCTCACTGATGGCTTCCGGGAAACTTACCACAATCATACTACCGCTTCGGGTATGGTTGAGTTCGTTGAGGGTTTCGGCTCGCATCAGGACATTGGCATTGTCAATCTCTTCCATCTGATAAGGCCTTTTATAGGAAGCCGGGAAGAAAAGAATTTCCTTTTTAGGCAAAAAGGATTGCAGGTCATTCATGAAATAGAGCGCTTCCTCCTTATCATTGACCAGAATAAGAAAATTTCTTTTGAGCAAACGGTATAGAGTAGCCAACACCAGAGCATCACTGCTGCCGGATAACCCTCTTGCCCGAAAATGCATGAGACCATCCTCCGGAATCCGAGTAGCGAAGTTCTGGATATCCGAATCTTCCTGATAGCGTTTGGTAAGGTCCTGCAATTGCATGTGGCAAAATTACCGATAAATGCAGGATTTGGTTCCCTTCATGGCGCTTTGACAAAAACAAAAAAACCAATCTTTATGCAAGATTGGTTTTTTTGAAGTGCCCTTATGAAAAGTCTATTGTAATTTCTTGATATTTCGATAAGCTCGAACTACATCATTCACTGCAATATAAGCAATCACAGGAGTCACAATAAAAGAGAGAGGATTATATTGATATGCCAACTCCCAGTCAAAATGAATCAAGTGCTGAACTGCTCTGGTCATGCCACACGCATAACATTCAATATCGAGCAGTAAGCGGGAAAGGCATACTGTTTCTCCTGAATCGAAAAAATCTGCCGGTAAAAGTAAAAATACCAATGTGGCACTACCCCAGGCAACAATCTTCCCGACCTCAAGCAGTAATCGCTTATTAAAGCGTTTTGCCGTATTCTCCACCTTTTGGTTTCAAATCACCCAGGATGATACGAATTAAGTCAATAAGGGCACCAATGCCACAAAGACCTCCTGTCAGCAAATACAAAACACCTAACCCAGTGTAACCAAGGTAAAAGCGATGGATACCCAAACCGCCCAAAAAGATTACGAGTAATAAAGCAACCAATTGGCTTTTGCCCCCTGGAGCTGCATTTTCAGGCTTTTGTTTATTTAAGATTTTTTCAGCCTTTTTGATAGCCTTTTGCTCAGCCTTCAAAGTGATTTGCTCACCTGTATTTTTTGAAATCTCAGATAATACTGAAGTGTTTTCATTTTGTACAGTTGAGGGTGTTGCTGCTACAGGCGCAGAAGATTCTGTTAAAATTTCCCGGGAGTAAGCTTCAGCCGGTGTTGCAGTGGCCTCAGAAGAGTTTACCTCTTGTTGAGTCTGTACCTTTCTTCCAAAAGGAGTAGAACTCTTACCGGTTTCTTGTTCAGCCTGCAGGCAGAGTGTTGTTACAAAGAACAGGGTTGCGAAAATGAATTTTAGTTTCATGTTGTTAAATGAATTAAAGTGAATTGTTCAATGGTAAATGTATAAATAAATTCAATAGCTGTTCATCTTTATATGTAGATATCCTTTTTTCAATTAACTTTGCATCGTTCAGGTTCTCCTTGAAAGAGGAGATGAAAAGGGAATCCTGTGAAAATCAGGGACAGTACCCGCTGCTGTAAGTTTTTTCAGTATTTATACTGAAACGGAATCCACACCCGCCACTGTGCACTTGCATGGGAAGGCCGGATTCAGGAAAACAAGTCAGAAGACCTGCCTGTTCAACATAACTCGAGGGCTTTCGGGAATAAAAGCCAAAGTGATGACTCCCCTGACAGGGGTATTGTCTCTTATTGCATTCCCGTTAGCTTTTAGTCTTTGGATTGTTGTATGTCATATACCTGTCGGTTGCTTATATTGTTTTGCGTATGCCTGCCTCTCCTCTCAAAAGGACAGGACACAGACAGTCTAAGATCTTACCATGCCAAGGGTATTCTAATTCTTTCCTACCGACATACTACGATCTCCACTTCCTGCCTGTTGAACGCAACCGATTGGCGTTTAGACCCACTCCAGCATAACCCGGATCGGAATTTAGCCGAACTGCTCCAGCAACAAACGGGCATGTTTATAAAGTCTTACGGACCGGGTGTTTTGGCAAGCCCTTCGCTTAGAGGCGGAAACGCGTCTCACCTGCAAGTCGTTTGGAATGGTATGCCGATAAACAACCTGATGCATGGCCAAAGCGACCTGAACTTATTTCCGTCGGAAATGGCCGATGAGGCACATGTAGAATGTGGTGGCAGTAGCAAATCGGGTGGCAGTGGTGCTATAGCCGGAACGCTTTCGTTGAATCAAAAAACAGCCTTTAATACGGGAATAACAGCAGGTGTTTCAAGCGGATTAGGATCTTTTGGGCATTACCGAAACACGGTATCTGCCGGATATGGAAAAGACAAGTGGTACTTTTCGGCCAAAGCCTGGCAGCATCAGGCTGATAATAATTTTATTTATGAAATACCGGATGCCCCTATTCGTACTCAATATCGTCAGCAGGATGCGAGAACGGAAGGACTTGGCTGGACCAGTCATGCCGGCCTGAAAATTGGCAGAACCGGACTGCTCACCTGGCACCACTGGCAACAAGCCTATAACCGTGAAATTCCTCCGGTCATTTCTCAGCCTACCTCATCTGCCCGGCAACAAGATCAACAGATAAAGTCAGTCTTTAACTGGACTTCAGGAGGGGCAAGCGTGTATTGGAAAGGCATGGCCGGCTATTCGTATGATTACTTAAGATTTACAGATTCACTCGCAGGATTAAACTCCATTTCTAAAATTCATCAATGGATACAACAAGTCGAAGGGGAATATCGGCTTAATTCTTACCATACATTTTCAGTTAGCATGTGGGGAAGTCAGGCATTTGCCGATCAGGTAGCGTACAGCATAACGCCCCGGCAAATTCGCCTGGCCCTCATCCCTGCCTATCGTTTTGAAAAAGGACGAATAAAACTCTGGCTGAATGGAAGACAGGAAATTTTACAACAAAATAAACGCTGGCAATCTATTTCCCCTCTCGGCGAAATCAGAAGTACCATTGATATTCACAAAGAATTAAATTGGAAAGTAAACCTATCTAGCGTCACCCGTATTCCGTCTTTCAATGATTTATATTGGATACCGGGGGGAAATCCGGATTTATTACCCGAGCAAGGATATCATGCTGAAACCGGCTTCTCAAGAGCTGAAAAAAGCTTAGGGACACTGCCTCTTAATTTATCATTTAATACCGAGGTGTATTATGGCCGTCTAAACAATCGAATTCTATGGATTCCGGGAAATACCTATTGGCGTTCTGTAAACATTGGCAGTGTCATCACCACAGGCATGGAGGCAGAATTGGAACTTAGCAAACCCTATCCAAATGGAAAAACATGGTGGCGTTTCAGATACCTGTATAATCAAACCC
>CANHCC010000256.1 GCA_947459115.1 Bacteroidota bacterium
ACTCGTTCAGGGTGAATCCATATGGGTCAGCGGAACCACTGCTTCCTTTTTGGAACATCCGGAAACAGGAGACAGATTCCGTGCCGGTGATGCCTTTCTTTTAAATTTAAGAAAAGAGGGGGCCCTGAATTATTATAAAGCCTTTGGTGCAGAAGAAAAAGAATTAGGGGCAGGCTTAGGGCTATTACCCAATGGTAATATTCTTCAATGTGGATCATCCTTCTCAGCCCTTCCATTTCATGGAGGAAAACCCGGTATGTCTGATATTTGGCTTATCAAGCCGGATGCCGATACCTCCCGCGCGTTGGAAGGTTTTAATGCCGGAGGGGCCGGATATGATTGGCCAGTCCGAATTCACCCAATCTCTGCGACGGAATTTGCATTGACTGCGAATACTGTTCCTGCATCGTCTTTTGAAAATGGAGAAGTATATCCCAAACCGTGGGTGATTGTTTTTGATACTGCCCTGAAAAAGAAGAGAAGTTTTATTCCTTCGGCATCTCTGCCTGTAACAATACTGGCCTCGGAAGTGAATGCCTCCGGGCATTTGGGACTTGTGGGGCATTCTATTCGTCAGGATTCAGATCCCCAGTTTTGGTTTATGGCCTGTGACCTTTCCGGCAAGGTTTTGCACGAAAAAATCTGGGGAGGTTCCGGCGCTGAATACCTATCCGCCATGGCCCCTTGTAAAGACGGAGGTTGGATATTAACCGGTTGGTCCGCCTATTATAATCTGGAAAATCCCAATATCAAGGGCGGAGAAGACCTTTGGGTTATACGCCTGAATGCCCAATATGAAGTGGAATGGGAAAGAACCTTCGGGGGACCGGGAGAGGAAAGAGGAAAGGCTGTTATTGAATATATGCCCGGGGTGTATTATGTTTTGGGGCAGCGAAATGAATCTCCCGACACAGAGGTGAAAGATCTCTGGTTACTCCGAATTGAAGAAGAAGAATGTGATTTACCAGAATTAATCCCATCTGTAAAATTTCAGGGTACAGAACCTAGAATTGGTCAGTACCTACAATTTTCTCTCCCAACCGAAGAAAAACTCACCTGTATTTGGGATTTCGGCGACGGCACCACCTCAAAAGAACTCAACCCCATGAAAAAGTACTACAGGGTGGGGGATTATCAGGTTAAAGTGACCTACAAAGGCACTCAGGCCTGCGATAAACGCGTAAAAATGCCCGCGCCTTTGATGATTCGATAACGTTAACTCTGCTTCGTGACGCACGCCTTTCCGTGACGCACGCTCTTCCGTGACGCCTATATTTTTGGAGACTTTTCCTCCAATTTTCAACCATCTCCTTCACCCTTTAGGCATAAAAAGCTATTCGGAAAAATCAATTTATTTTATTAAATTTGAGTATTGATAAAACAATGGAGAAAATTATTAATCTACACATTGAAAAGTTGCCAGAAGGATATTATCTGGCTACTTCCGATACAATCCAGGGGCTGATAGCACAGGGTAGAACCATTTCAGAAACTATTGAAATTGCCAGGGATGTGGCCAAAAAATTATTGGAAGCGCAGGAGTGCCAAATAGAGCGTTTAGTATCGTTCTCAGATAATTTTGATTTTCCAATTGTAATTGGAGTTTAATAATGGGTAGGTTAAGTGGGTACAAGTACCGTGAGATTATTTTTATTTTGAAAATGTTTGGGTTTGAATTTTACAGGCAGGCAGCGGGAAGCCATGAAATATGGTATAATTCTCAGAAAAAGTTGTACACTACAATCCCAAATCATTCAGGAGACATGCCTGAGGGAACTCTTAGAGCCATTCTCTGACAGGCAGGAATAGATGTTGATGATTTGATTAATAGGAGAGGAAAGTAAATAATAGTAATATTCATTAGGCTCTTCGCCATATCAAGTGAGTTTTAGGATTATTTATATGACAGAAATTTTAGTGTCAAAGATTTAAAGGCTCATTAAATAGTGTTTCGTTAACCAAACTTTGAAAATCCGTTAAACCTGAATATGTCAGGTTTGACAGCCCGGTCACTGAGTAGTCCCCACCCACAGTCTTGTTTATCTTTAACATCATTACCAAAGAGGTGGGGAGCGTATCGAAGCATGTGCTGAGCCTGGTCGAAGCATGCCCGGGCGGGTAGTTCGAAGTATACCTTACTAAACATAAAAAGGAATTGCCCACTGAATATTGCGAAGAGCCAAACATTATTTCATACGCCTATGATTCTATTGAACCAGAAATTATTTGGGGTATAATTCGAAGAGATATTCCTTTACTACAGACTGAAATAAACCCAATAAAAGGAATTTAGTTGCCTATCTTAAGATTTTTTACTCCACGCCCCTCAACATCTTCAAAAAATCCATCAAGCCAATAGCCTTCGCTTGTTTGCAGCAAGCTGTGTAGCCGGTTGCTGCAAACAATAGACTTCAGGAATCATTCTAACTTACCCGAAGCCCCCCAATTTTCAAGCATTTTCTTTACCCCTCCTCCAAAACAATAGGGCAGGTTAATCAGTTTAAATGCGAATTTCAAAACCGCAGTCGTTTTTCCCACCTGTCTCGCCCCTCGAATAATCAATGGCTTAGGATTGGGTGCTTCCAGCCATTTTTGGAGCTCTTGTTGAATGTGCGTATAAACACCTGATGTTGTGCTTTTTGATCGCGATATTTTATAAATACAAGTTGTAATTAAATTAAGGACAACACAAAACCAAGGGTTAATTTTTAATTATTAAACACAAAACCAAAGATAAATTGCCGAAATTCTGATATAAAGCCAAGGTGTTTTACCGAGCAGGCCTTCAATTTCTGCCACGATTCCCAGCAAACGATACATCAGAGGTTACACCAAACAAGGGGCGACCCTAATTCCCATTCCCCTCCAGTTTCTCCAGCATCTTCTGCAAAACCTGTATCATCAGCTTTTGCGTTTCTGTATCACCGGATTGGTGAAAATGAAAATCCCCCATGATTAAATTGGGCCCACCTTGTCCATGGTCATTGACATTGTGAACATTAATGGAGTCCGGAAGAAATTCCTGTACCGGAACATTCAGACTTTTGGCATATTTTATTAAATCGTCAATCACTACGGGGGTTTCATCCCTTTCTAAACGGGAGTATGCAGACTGGGAAATGCCTAATAATTCGGCCATTTCAGACTGAGAGAATTTTCGATCGTCCCGAATTTTTTTGATTTTGTAACCTATTTGCATAGAGCTATAATGTTGGATTGGGCTCAAATGTAAAAAAAATCCTGATTGCTAAAGGTAAGCTGTCGGCAAAAAAAGTCAGGTTTTTTCCAAATGAATTAAATGAATTTCCCAATGGGGCTTAGGGAGGGGTGAGTTACCCAAAAATCGGGTTGAATTATGCGTATTACGGGTTGGTTTTAGTTTTCAATTGGGATACTTTTGCACGCT
>CANHCC010000257.1 GCA_947459115.1 Bacteroidota bacterium
GGACGCCTGCCCGCTGGCCACAGCTCGTGAGAGGTTGAGTTTTGTTTGAGTCGCTATCTCGCTTTCACTTTTCGCTCTCGTTCCGGCCTACCCCTTCCCTAACCCTCCCCCGGAAAAGGGGTGAATCGCCCCCATGCCACAACTTCTAAGATGGGATGTTCGGGGATGTGGACTTATGGGTTTTAGGCTTGTTGACGCGCTTGTTTATTGGGTTTTCCGCGCGGATGTTAATTCAGTTTTATGCCTGGTCCGCTTCCTAATGTGGCGTGTCGGTGAGGGGATGTTTTTTTCTTTATGTATCCCTAAACAAAAACGGGTAAGAAGTTGCCTCCTTACCCGTTTTTATTTAGTAAAATAAATTATTAATTGTGCTGCTGTCTTTTAATCAGATTCAAGGCGCTTCCGGCTTTGAACCACTCGATTTGTGCAGCATTGTAGGTGTGGTTCACCTGGATTTCTTCACGGCTGCCATCTTTGTGGTTTAAGACCAAAGTCAAAGGTTGGCCTTCAGAGAAAGTGGTGAGGCCGATAATGTCCAGGGTATCGTCTTCCTGAATTTTATCGTAATCCGCTTTGTCGGCGAAGGTAAGTCCAAGCATACCTTGTTTCTTCAAGTTGGTTTCGTGAATACGGGCAAAGGATTTCACCAGTACCGCGCGAACGCCCAAATGACGGGGCTCCATGGCGGCATGCTCACGGGATGAACCTTCTCCGTAGTTTTCATCGCCTACGACGATAGAGCCAATGCCGGCAGCTTTGTATGCCCGCTGTACGACAGGTACGCCTGCGTATTCTCCTGTTAATTGATTTTTGACAGAGTCGGTTTTTTCGTTGAAGGCATTGACGGCACCAATCAACATATTGTTGGAGATATTATCCAGATGTCCTCTGTATTTCAACCATGGCCCGGCCATGGAAATATGATCGGTGGTACATTTTCCTTTGGCCTTGATTAACAGCTTCAATCCTTTGAGGTCTGTGCCTTCCCAGGGTTTGAATTCCTCTAACAATTGCAGACGATCAGAAGTAGGCGATACTTTAACCTGTACCCCACTCCCATCCGCTGCCGGAGCCTGATAGCCGGCATCTTCCACGGCAAAGCCTTTTACCGGTAGTTCAATTCCTTTGGGCTCATCCAATTTTACTTGCTCCCCTTTTTCATTGGTGAGGGTGTCCTTCATAGGGTTGAAAGTCAAATCTCCCGCAATGGCGAAAGCCGTCACGATTTCCGGAGAGGCCACAAAAGAGTGGGTATTCGGATTCCCATCCTGACGCTTGGCGAAATTTCGGTTAAAGGAGGTGATAATGGAATTTTTGCGGGTAGGGTCATTGGTATGTCTTGCCCACTGACCAATACAAGGTCCACAAGCATTCGCCATTACCACCCCGCCCATTTGGTCAAATATTTTCAGCAACCCATCCCGATCCACGGTATAACGAACTTGCTCTGAACCCGGGGTGATGGTAAATTCTGCTTTCGCTTTCAGGTTTTTGGTTACCGCTTGTTCAGCGATTGAAGCCGCACGGGTAATATCTTCATAGGATGAATTGGTACAAGAACCAATCAAAGCCCACTTCTAATACGGCAGGCCAGTTATTGTCTTTTACCGCCTGAGCAAACTGAGACAAGGGCCAGGCCAAATCCGGCGTGAAGGGACCGTTAATATGAGGCTCCAGGGTATCCAGATTAATTTCAATCACCTGATCGTAATATTTTTCCGGATGTTGATTCACCTCTTCATCGGAACGAAGGTGTGCAATAATACCATCCGCTAAGGCTGCTACATCCGCCCGGTCTGTTGAACGCAGGTAATCGCCCATTTTATCATCATATCCGAAAATAGAAGTCGTGGCCCCAATCTCAGCACCCATATTGCAGATGGTGCCTTTCCCGGTACAGGAAATGCTATCAGCGCCCGGACCGAAATATTCTACTACAGCGCCAGTTCCGCCTTTAACGGTCAGGATACCGGCCACTTTAAGAATCACATCCTTGGCGGAAGTCCAACCACTCATTTTGCCGGTCAGTTTTACTCCGATGAGTTTAGGCATTTTCAATTCCCAGGCCATTCCGGCCATCACATCCACGGCGTCAGCACCGCCAACACCTATGGCAATCATGCCCAATCCTCCGGCATTTACCGTATGAGAATCGGTACCAATCATCATACCGCCCGGGAAGGCATAGTTTTCAAGTACGACCTGGTGAATAATACCTGCCCCTGGTTTCCAGAATCCGATGCCATATTTATCCGAGACGGAAGCGAGGAAATCGTAAACTTCTTTATTGGTGTCCACCGCAACGGCCAAATCCTGAACGGCTCCATCTTTGGCCTGAATGAGGTGGTCACAATGCACGGTAGAAGGCACAGCCACTTTTTTACGGCCGGCCTGCATGAATTGAAGCAAGGCCATTTGAGCGGTTGCATCCTGCATCGCCACCCGATCCGGGGCAAAATCCACATAAGATTTACCTCTTTCGTAGGCAGAAGCCGGAAGCGCATCAAACAAGTGCGCATAGAGGATTTTTTCTGTCAGTGTCATGGGTCTTCCCAACAATTTGCGGGCAGCTTCCACACGGGCGGGAAACTTCGCATAGGTTTCCCGGATCATTTCGATATCAAATGCCATATAGTATGCTTAAATTTTGTGCAAAAATAGTGAAAAACAGGGGAATGAGGGTAAGTTCATGCCGGGAAATATATCAGAAATTCGCGAATGCTTTGTTTTATTACAAAAAAATTACAAGGAATCCTAGCTTTATATCCGTTACCATTGGCTTCTATTCTCGGAATATAGGGCCATCAAAATAGCTACCCCCAAAAAAACTCCAGGCATTACTGAAAACCAACTAAAGGCGGTGATTTTAATAACCCAATTAGAGTTAATTCTATACGGAGCCAATAGAATTACATAAAACTCAGGCATTAATCAAGGGAAAAACCATGAGCATAATTGGCTTCATGGAAGAAATAATTAAGAAAAGAAAGTATAGGTTAGAAAAATTGGTTCTCTGCAGTTTTGGGTGGGTCAAAACTCCATGAAAACATTATCAATGTACTAGTTTACACTATAAGTTAATAATCTAAATATCAGGTTTAACAGCATGGCTGCGGAGGCTGTCCTGAGTCCCGAAGAAGTAAAGACTTCAATGATATCGTGGCTTTTTTGTAATCTTGAATAGGTGGCAAATTGAAGCTTATGCCGAGCCTGGTCGAAGTATGCCTGGGCAGGTAGTTCGAAGATTGCTATGTTAAACTTAAGATGAATTTACTCATTTATAAATGCAGGGAGCCAGAAAACTATGAAACTTAAACATAAAAAGGAGAATAAATAGATGGTTTTCCAACGAGATCAGAATATTGCCAAGATGCAATAATTTTAAGTCTCTGATAATCATA
>CANHCC010000258.1 GCA_947459115.1 Bacteroidota bacterium
AATTAAGGTTACCCATGGCTTGACGCCCTCCTCGACATGACTACGGGGGAACCGACCATTCGTGCATGTTATAATTATGACCATCAATGAAAATTATGATTAGCATGAATAAACCAACACAGTCATTTCGAGGACGAGGCCGCCGAAGAACATCGCATTAAACCCATGTTACCAAGGCCTCGTATCGAGAAAAGACGGGCCCCTCACACCTCCCTTCCCCGCGCATGTCTCGATAGGGCTATTATAAATTAATTAAGGTTACACATGTCTTGACGCCCTCCTCGACATGACCACGGGGGAAGGGGTTATTCCTGCACCTTGAAACCAGTACTCTCATTCCCATCCAATTCAGCCAATTGTGTTCATTGTAAAACTTATAATTTTTTCTTATCTTCGTTTCTCCAATGAGTGGGTTGAAAAACATATTTACGGGAAAGTACTCTCATGCCTTTATAAAATTAGGGGTATGGGCCCTGATGTTGGGGACTTTTCTGATGCATTCATGGGTTTGGGCAAGAGAGATTGCACCGCCATGGGTGTATATGCCCATTCCTGAAGGAGAGGAAGAAGATACCGTTACCTATGAAATGGATGCGGATTTATTCAATTTTTCGGACAAGCAATTTGTTTCCTGGAATAAGCATAAAATCAATATTTACAATCTGGATTTAAGCCGTACACAGGATACTTTTGAAGTGCAATTTGAGAGTTTTGAAGGGCGAAGGTTTGCGTATTTCACTTTTCCTGTAAAAGGCGGACTAAATTCAGGTTTTGGTTTCCGTAATCTATTCGGGCATCGGTTTCATTATGGGGTGGATTTGGATTTGAAAATCGGTGATACGGTAAGAGTCGCGCTGGACGGCGTCGTTCGGGTGGTGCGGTATGAGCCCGGCTATGGTAATTTTATGATAGTGACGCATCATGATGGTTTGGAAACCTTATATGGTCACTTGTCCGGATTTATTGCGAAAGAGGGGGAAGAAATTGTTTCAGGGGAACCGATTGCACTTGGTGGAAACACCGGGAAATCTACAGGCCCACACTTACATTTTGAAATTTTATTTATGGGCGAACGCCTTGATCCCACTCGGATTTTGGATTTTGAAAATCAAGTCGTGCTTAGTAGTTCCTTAAGAATTGATAATTCCTGGTTCGATCATCTAAAGTTAATCCGCGGAACAGGCAAAGCATTTCACCTTGTAAAATCCGGGGAGACATTAGAGACCATCGCCTTGAAGTACAAAACTTCTGTGAGTCGCTTGTGTGCGCTCAATGCCTTAAATTCAAAATCCGTATTGACTCCGGGACGGAAACTGCGCTATGGATGAAACGCCCGTCCTGATACTGGATTCGGTGCATTATTCCCCATCGGATAAACCATTATTGCAAAACCTTTCCCTAAGGGTAAATAAAGGGGAGGTACTCATTATCGCCGGTAAAAGTGGTAGTGGTAAAACGCTTCTGTTAAAATTAATTGCCGGTTTACTCCAACCCCGGCTTGGTCAAATCTTGCGTGCCGGTAAGGAAGTACGCACATTGAATAATTGTTCCT
Organism: Bacteroidota bacterium; assembly: GCA_947459115.1. Classification (GTDB taxonomy): domain Bacteria; phylum Bacteroidota; class Bacteroidia; order J057; family RFSG01; genus CANHCC01. The sequence continues at coordinate 1,553 of CANHCC010000258.1, forward strand.
GGTGTCCACCGGGCCCGGATTGCTGTCTGGTATTTCAGGATGCTGCATTATTGGACGATATGACCGTATGGGAGAACATTGGGATTTATGCTTTGGAACAAAGCCGTCAAACGCCAGAGGCAGTTAGGGCCGAAGTGTTACAACTTGCCCTCGAAACCGGTCTGTCAGAGGGAGATTTAATGAAATTTCCTGCCGAGTTGTCAGGGGGGATGCGTAAAAAAACGGCACTTGCCCGAGCCATGAGTCGTCGCCCGGAAATCGTTTTATACGATGAACCAACAGCCGGTCTTGATCCGGCTGCCGCAAGAAGTATGACCGCCCTGATGTTGTCACTTCAGCAACAAAGAAAGAATGTAAGTATTCTCGTGACCCATGATGTAGAGTTGCTCTCGAGGCCAGGCATGCGCATTGTGTTCTTAAATGAAGGTCGTGTGTACTTCGATGGAAATTCTGAAGTGTTTATGCATTCTGAAGATCCTATCATCCGAAATTTTATTGGGCAGGAGGCGTAATACGACCATTCAGGAGATTAAATCGGCAGTACAAGCATATTTATAATTGTGAGGAAATGATTTTTTTTAGTTTTCAGTTTCATTGTCCTTATGACCGTTTAACTTTTTAATTGATTGATATGATTGTTTCTACTTTTCGTCTTGCTCTTTTTGTTGCGATTGCCTCCGTCCTGAGTCTCTCAGCCTATCAGGGGTTTACTGAAACTCAAAATGGATCCGGTAAAACCGGAAGTTCCGGTGCTCCGGGTGATCAAACATGTGCTTCCTGTCATAATCCTGCTTCCGGTGGTAATGGTTCTTTGGTTATTGGTGGAGGGGTTGCTCCAAATGGATATGATGCCGGTCAAACTTATAACATGTCGGTAACTATCACACATACCGGTTCATCCAAATTTGGATTTAATTTAGTGGCCTTAGATTCCAATAATGCAAGTATCGGGACATTAACAGCCGGCTCAGGTTCTCAAGTGCTTAATGGGCCATCCTCCAGAAAGAACTTGACGCATACCAGTTCCGGAACCACCGCAACTACAGCAGGTTCAAAAGTTTTTAATTTTACCTGGACAGCCCCGACCACTTATACAGGCAGGGTCACTTTTTACGCAGCGGGCAATGCCGCAAATGGAGATGGCGGTACCGGTGGCGATTTTGTGTACACCGGAACACTTACAGCAGAGGGAAATGCTGTTACTGCCGTTATGCCGGATGTTGAATCCTCATTTTCTATTTATCCTAACCCTATTGCCAATGGCAATGCTTTCCATTTGATTTCTGAGGCAGAGCCTACAATGGTTGAAATAGTAAATTTAAAAGGTGAAGTTATCCGTCGTTACCAAAAAGATCAGGAGGGTATGATGATTTCTACCGCCGGTTTATCTACTGGTATTTATTTGGTGCGATTAACGTCCGGGTCCCGTTTTGCGGTTCAGAAGTTGGTGGTGAGGGATTAAGTAAATCCTGTTTAATAAAGAGGGATTGCTTCGTTGAGAGGTGATCCCTTTTTTATTGCGGTATAGGGAGGACGCGCGTTTATTCGGGATCGGAATTCAGGTTTCGTGAATATTAAAAATGGTTAGAATTGGAATGCATTCTTTTGGATGTTATAAAAAATCTTTTTAGGATTTTGATTATTGAAGGGAAGTCTTGGATTCCCAACTTCAACTATTCATGAATATCAAAATCGTTTATGAATTATACTTTCCTCCCCCGGTCGCTGAGTAGCCCCCACCCACAGTTATGTTTGTCTTAAAGCTATTTATGAGAAGGGTGGGGGCGTATCGAAGCGCCTGGGGGAGCGTTCTCAGAACGGTATAAAAAAAATGATGCTACGCATC
>CANHCC010000259.1 GCA_947459115.1 Bacteroidota bacterium
ATTTTGGCTGCTCACCAATTAAAAGCCGGCATTCTGACCGCACTTTACCAACGGGAGAAAACCGGTTTGGGAGATTATATTCAGGTTTCTCTGATTCACGCCGGCATCGCTTCTTTGGCCAATCAGGCCTCAAATTATTTAATGACTGGACATGTCCCCGGGCGAATGGGGTCTTCTCATCCCAATATTGTCCCTTACGGGACCTTGTATCTATGCCGGGATGGGAGATACATTGTATTGGCGGTCGGCACTGATAAACAATTTAATCATCTGATGGTCGTATTGGGTTTGTCCAATGTGGCCGGAGAGGAAAGATTTGCCACCAATCCGCTTAGGGTTCAACATAGGACAGATTTAGAGCATATGCTTCGGGACGCGATTGCATTGCAGGATCGTGAGGAATTGTTAACGAAATTGCATGCCAGGCAAGTGCCGGCAGGGGGGGTAAATACATTAGCGGAGGTTTTCGAAACGCAGGAGGGGAAAGCCTTGATTTTAGAAGCGGGAAACTCCAGGGCCGTTAGAACCGCAGTATTTCAGTCTCAGCGATTTGAATGGCGCAAGCATCTGGAATCCCCAGGGGAATTAGGGTAGCGATACGATGCATCGCTACCCCAATCCAATTACCCTATTTTCGCAGCATCTTTTAAAAATTGCTCCAGTCCCTTATCTGTAAGGGGATGCTTGAACAAGCCCTCAATGACTTTGTAAGGCATAGTTGCTACATCCGCTCCCATTTCTGCACATTGAACCAGATGTAGGGTGTGGCGTATAGATGCCGCCAGAATCTGGGTTTCTATGCCATAGTTGCTGAAGATTTGACGAATACTGGCGATAAGACTCATGCCGTTATGCCCGACATCATCCAGTCGCCCAAGAAATGGACTCACATAGGTTGCGCCTGCTTTTGCAGCAATTAATGCCTGGGCAGAGGAAAAAATTAATGTACAATTGGTACGAATCCCTTCTTCTGTGAAAGTGCGTATGGCTTTAATTCCTTCCGGAATCATAGGGACCTTCACTGTAATGTTGGAATGCAGTTGGGCCAATAGTCGTCCTTCTTTCATGATGCCATCATAATCCGTTGCAAAGACTTCTGCACTTACATCTCCATTGCCAACCATCTCGCAAATGGTTTTGTAATGTGCATTTACATCTTTAACGCCCTCTTTGGCCATCAGACTGGGATTAGTGGTAACGCCATCCAGAATGCCCATTGCTGCGGCTTCCCGGATTTCGTTTAAATTGGCGGTATCAACAAAAAATCTCATTTTATATAATAAATTAATTTATTAACAGCTTCTCATACCCACTAAAACAAAGCGCTTAAGTACAAACTCAGGATTTGTGAAAGACGCGTTTCCTGCAGGGTTTCCGCCTGTCACATGGAAATCACTGAAACCTGCACTTTGATTCACCCAGATGGGGCCTGTCAGATTAAAGGAGACCGTCGTATAGGCATCGGCCATTTCTGTGGCTATCTTTTCTTCAATTTCAGGATTGGTACAGTAGGCGGCACAGGTAATAGCCCCATGGCTAAGGGATAACTCTTTCGCCAATGCAATACTTTCATCTGTTGAGTCGGTCGGGATAACCATAACGATAGGTCCAAACCACTCCCGTTCGTAAATGTTTTTATTGTTTTTTGAAACCTCCAATACGACAGGGGTTGCAATTCTCGCATTGGGGAATTCAGGGTTGGAGATGGCTCTTGAGGCAAGGTGAACTTTTGCTCCCGTATCAACGGCTTGTTGAATGCGGCTGGCAGTCGTTGGATTTTGTATGGCACCTAAAGTGCCCGGTCCTGCTTTCTCATGACCTGTTAGGGCATCAATGGCTGCGCATAATTCGCTAATAATGTGCTCATAGCTGAGGGTTTCTCCATTAACGGTAACCCCTGATTTAGGTATATAGATGTTTTGAGGACAGGTACACATTTGACCACTATACAGGGAAACGGAGAACGCAAGGTTTTGCATGGCGCCCTTCAAGTCTGAGAAGCTATCCAGAATCACAGAGTTGACCCCTGCCTTTTCAGTAAAGGAAACTTTGCCGGGTAAGGATTCCACATAATCTCCAAAGGCATTGCCTCCGGTAAAGTCAATCAATTTAACTTCCGGATGTTCGCATAGGATTTTGGTAATTGGCTTCTCCAAGGTGTCGGTAGCCAATTGAACGATATGTACATCTAATCCATGTTCTTTCAACAACTGCTGAATTTCTGCCACTACAATCGCAATCGGATAGACCGAACCCGGATGGGGTTTGACAATAACGGGATTGCCCGTCATCAGGCTAGCATATAAACCCGGCACGGTATTCCATACCGGGAAGGTAGAGCAGCCAATACTCAGGGAAACGCCCTTTGGAATAGTTTTATAAAATTTCTTTAGGACTACATTGAATTTTCCCATGGGTTTATCCCAGGTAACTTCTCCCGGAAAACGGGTTAATTCCTGGTAACCCAATGCGATGGCTTCCAATGCCCTGTCATTTGAATGAGGACCTGAAGCCTGAAAGGACATCATGAAGGATTGTCCTGTTGTATGCATCGTTGCGTAAGCGATTTCATAAAAACGATTGCGGATACGCTCCAGGGATTCTATCAACAGGCCTGCCCGAACGGCGGCAGAGGTTTGCTTCCACTGGGATAAGGCTTTTCCGGCACGCGTCACATAAGTCTCCGGTTGTTTTGAAACAGGATATTCGATATTTAATTTTTCAAGGGTATAAGGGGATACCTCACTGGAGGTAATGACAGCGTCTGATTCTTGTAACAAACCGCAAAATTCTTTTCCTAATTGGTTTTGAAATAGGGTCTGCTGTTTTTCATTGGCGTCTTCTCCGTAAATCTTACCTGAGGGAGCTTCCGGATATTGTGCATAAAATTCACGGGCATGAATGGCCTTAATGGCATTATTCAGGATGTCCTGATGGCGGATAAAGAGTTCTTCAGCTGGATTCTGCATAGAAATTTTTGTTTAGGCAAAGGTAAGAAAAAGCATAGGATTCTCCCGGATTAGCTTTACTCTTACAATTTTGGAAGGGATTTAATTTAACCCAGATTATTCATTAGCGTCGATGATTATTTCTGCAACTCAACATTAATAAGGGATTCAGAATGTTTTCACAATCACTTTTTCTAATGCAAAGCGTTTAGAAACAAAAGTGCAGAAATTGAGCATTGGTAGTATTTCCACGCGTTTCACACGGAGCAAAAACTTTCTAATGCATAATTTGGGTTAAAAATAAGCCGTGACGCACGGCAAAATTTCCACCATGTTTTATTGCCTTCAACCTTAGCAGTCATCTCGAGGAAGGCGGCGAAATTATATTGAAACCTAAACGAACCTTCCACCGCCGCCTTATCGAGAGAAGACGGTAAATATTTAC
>CANHCC010000260.1 GCA_947459115.1 Bacteroidota bacterium
TTTATCTATAAAATCCTTCTTAAGCTTCATACTTCCGGATTCGATTATAAAGATACCTTCCGCTTGCATAAAGATAAACTGCGTCTTATGAATGGGGAAGATCGGTTTTATGCTTTTGATTTTAGAGGCCCCGAGCTTATTCGTTTCGATACCTGGTTCTTTGATCAGGCAGGCTTTATACCAGATTGGCCTCTAAATGACTTCCGTTTGCAGTGATTAAATATTGTATTGTGCACTGAAAAAAAATCCCTGGCAGCCGTTTATGGCCACCAGGGGGGCAACGCTTACCTTCATCACGGGTAAGCCTCTTTCGGGAATATTGCATTCCCCTTGTTCTTTTCCAGGTTAGCTCGTCTGTCCTTAATGACGCTTGGGAGTAGAACTCGTTTCGTTTGTTTCTGCTAAATAAGGTGTTGTTTTACCCAATTATAGCAAAATCAATACTTGAATAATGATTGTTTAAATCAGGGCTTTTTGCCCTGCGCTTTTATGAATTGTTTGATTTTGTTGGGATTGTTCTAGAGGTTGGGATAAAAAAAGTAAGAAAGGGAGAGATGGATTTCTGCTCCCTTTCTTGCTTCCAAGGTTTTTATAGGTGAATCACCTCATCATAGGCCGCCGCCGCAGCCTCCATGACAGCCTCTGACATGGTTGGATGTGGATGCACGGCTTTGATGATCTCGTGACCTGTGGTTTCTAATTTTCTGGCCACAACCAATTCAGCTATCATCTCCGTGACATTATAGCCTATCAGATGAGCGCCTAATAATTCTCCGTATTTCTTGTCAAAAATCAATTTCACAAATCCGTCTTTTTGTCCGGCAGCGGATGCTTTACCGGAAGCAGAGTAGGGGAACTTGCCAATTCTTACCTCATAGCCTGCTGCTTTTGCCGCTTTTTCGGTATACCCTACGGAGGCAATCTCAGGGGAAGTATAGGTACAGCCCGGGATGTTGTTGTAATCCAATGCTTCCGGATGATGGCCACAGATTTTTTCTACACAGATAATGCCTTCCGCTGAAGCCACATGCGCCAGAGCCTGGCCCTTGGTCATATCGCCGATGGCATAAATACCAGGAACAGATGTCTGGTAGTAATCATCGGTAACGACCTTGCCTTTTTCAACTTTAATGCCCGCTTCTTCCAGACCCAGATTCTCAATGTTGGCGACAATGCCCACTGCTGATAACAGAACATCGGCTTCTAATTGAACTTCGCCTTTTGCGGTCTTAAGGGTGGCCTTCACACCGGCACCGCTTGTGTCGGTTTTAGTGACTTCGGCGCCGGTCAGGATTTCCATCCCCATTTTCTTGAAGCTTCTTTCCAGTTGTTTGGAAACATCCTCGTCTTCCACCGGAACCAGGTGGGGCATATATTCAATCAGGGTTACTTTGGTACCCATCGCCGTATAGAAATAGGCAAACTCAGAACCTATGGCGCCTGAGCCAACCACGATCATGCTCTTGGGCATAGAAGGTAGTACCATCGCATCCCGATAGCCTATGATTTTCTTCCCATCAATCTTCATGTGGTCCAAGCTTCTGGATCTTGCTCCAGTCGCCAGAATGATGTGAGGCGCCGTCAGGACTTCTTTTTTCCCGCCTTCATTCAAAGTGACTTCCACTTTTTTGTCCTTCGTCACACGGGCATTCCCGAAAATCGTTTCGATTTTATTCTTTTTCATCAGGAACTGCACCCCTTTGCTCATGCCATCCGCCACATCCCGGCTTCTTTTCACGACAGCCGGGAAATCAGCCCCAAATTTTTCCACAGTCAACCCATAATCTTTGGCATGCTGCATATATTCATACACCTGTGCGCTTTTCAACAAAGCCTTTGTAGGAATACAGCCCCAATTGAGGCAGATACCCCCCAGATTTTCTCTTTCTACGATCGCCACTTTCTTTCCCAGTTGCGCAGCACGGATGGCTGCCACATAGCCCCCTGGGCCACTCCCGACTACAATTACATCAAATGAATTCGCCATATAGTTTAAAATTCTAGTTGCTAGTAAAGGGCAAATTTACTGGAAAAAACGGAATAGCCCTTCCGGAATTTTGAAGGCAAGCCTCCGCTTGGTGCAAGCCTCTGCTTGGTGCAAGCCCCGGCTTGGTGCAAGCCTCTCAGACTTTTCATCCTCAATTCCCTCAAACGCAAAAGAACCCCGCCCATTCCCCTGAAAAATCAGTTATTTTGTCCAAGATTCATTATGCAACCAATCAGTGCCGTCCTCATTACCCGGAACGAAGCCGACAATCTGCCTGCTACCCTGGAAGCCCTTCAGTGGTGTGCAGAAATTCTGATTGTGGATTCCGGCAGCACCGATGCCACCTGCGACATTGCGGCTGCTTTCGGCGCCAGGGTCTTGCATCGGCCCTTTCAGGGCTTTGGCCCCCAAAAACAATTTGCCGTGCTGCAAGCCTCCAACGACTGGGTCTTATGTCTCGATGCGGATGAGGTGGTGACCCCTGCCCTCGGTCAGGAAATCCGACAACTGACCCTTCAGGGAGATATAAACGGATATCTCCTCCCCCGTCAATTGGTGTTTTTGAATAAGCCCTTCAAATATGGAAGAGAAAGCCGGGAATTTCATCTTCGATTATTCAATCGTCGCTTTGGAAATTTTAACGATGCTCAGGTTCACGAAAAGGCAGAGGTCCAGGGCCGAATCGCGAAACTTTCCGGAGGACTCCTGCACTACAGTTATCCCGACACCGAAGTGTATTTCCGGAAATTCAATGAATACACGACCCGCGCTGCCGAAGGCCTAGCCCAACGCGGTAAATCCCGTCACCCGGTTCTGAACCTATTGACCCTGCCCTTTAATTTTTTGTATCGCTTGATCGTACATGGCAATATTCTGAATGGGTACCCGGGTTGGATCTGGTCTTTGTACTCTGCCTTTTATCCTGTCGTGAAATATGCGAAGGTATGGGAGATGAGGCGGAAAGTAGATCGAGCGTAAATAATGAGCGCGAAAACTCATTACGAAATGAATTAACTATCTCACAAACCGTACGGGTAATTTTTACCGGTTGGGTGTCAACTCCGGCTTGGTGTCAACCCGGGTTGGGTGTCAACTCCGGTCTATACTTTTATTTAAATCAAAAAGATTGAAATTTAATATTACCCACAAAACGGCGTAAACCCATTATTTGCTTAGGGTAAGTGATTGCTTAGGGTAAGCCCCAATAGCGTGAGGCCAATTTTTTCAGCCTCAACTCCAAATAAGTTCCTATTTTTTGTGATTTAATTCCATAAAAAAGGCTATTTTTCTGGATTCCAATCCAAATAAATGACTATATTTTTGGATTTAATTCCATAAAAAAGGCTATTTTTTGGGATTCCAATCCAAATAAATGACTATATTTTTGGATTTAATTCCATAAA
>CANHCC010000261.1 GCA_947459115.1 Bacteroidota bacterium
ACCCGCATAATCCGTTACGCGTTGCTTGTAATAACCCTCAGCCTCTGTCTGTATAAACTCCCAGCGCAAACCCGGGCTGACCACCCATTTTTCGGAAAGGCGGTACACCTGCTCCGTAAATAGAGCGATATTTAAATTGGGGAATATATAATCACTGTTTTCCAAATTTCCGGGATTGTTAAATACAAAATCCGGTCCTGTGTTTCGATTCGCATCCCCTTGACGCGCAGTTGTATTACCGCGATATACCCGCACGCCTGCTAAAATTGTTTGCTCCTGATTGCCCAGCTTCCAGGCATGCATTATCCTGGATTCATTCCCGATATTTCGAAAGTCCCCTTCAATTAAAGTACGATTGCCACCAAAGTCTGCCACATTAATACGCTCCAGATTTCCCAAAGATTGACGAGAAGCCAGAAGACCAAAAAAGCGACTGTTCCATCGGGTTCTCAAATTAAATGAGCCGTCCACACAGGCAGAGAATAAATTCCAATTTACTTTAAACCAATTGCGGTTTCTAACCGACTGCCTGGGATCATTTGCAAAATAAGTATCCGTTAATCCCCCTGGTTGCTGGGCGATATAATCCAAGTGGGTGTATTCTATTTTTAATCCTGTGGCTTTCCCCATTCGAAATAACCACGAGGAATAAGCAGTATTTACCTCAAAACGAGAATTAGGTCTCCATCCATTTCCTTCTTTTCTTTGATAAAAGGAATAGTAAGAAACTTTATTATTGGCGAATGTTCCGCCCAGACTGGTAAAACTATTTAGAAACCCAAAAGACCCGCCACTTAATCGGGTAGTAACCTCCAAAGGAGTATCTTCAGGTCCCTGTTTCATCTTAAAATTCAGCATGCCCCCGAATTGGGTTCCATATTGAAGGGAGGCTGCCCCTCTCACTACCTCTATTCTTTCTAATGCTTCCATTGGGGGCGTGTAATAACTTTCCGGATACCCCAGAGCGTCTGCACTGATGTCATATCCATTCTGTCGGGTATTAAAATTAGAGGTACGGTTGGGACTCAGACCTCTTCCCCCTATCCCTAGTTGAAGGCCCGTGCCATCACTTTCCCAAATATTCAGGCCGGTAATCCGGCCAAACACCTGACGAGAATTATTATTGGCAGTATTGACCGTCAGATTTTTCATCTCCACGACTTCAGATTTACGGGCCGCATAAATACCCATGTCTTCAACATCTTTCAAAGTACCTGATGCCATTTGAATAATACGCTTTTCTTCAATCGTAATATCCTCCAGCCTGGATTCAGATTTCTTAAGCGGAAATTCAACCTCCGAGGTGTCCTTATCCAGGGTTACGGTAACTGAATAATGCGCATAGCCTAAAGCAAAGGCGGTAACCTCATAAGTGCCGGGTGGCAAAGGTCCGAGAATACAAGAACCGCTTGCACTGATGGTGCACCACTTGCCGTTTTTTCGGATATACATATAGCCTTCCTCTAATGTTTCTCCAGAGGCAACGCTTACCTTCCCTCTAATCCAGGCCGACTGTGCCATCAGAGCAGAAAGCCCTGACAACAAGAATACACTCAAGAAAATAAATCGTTTAAGAGGCTGCATAGGTATTCAGCCAGGTTTTAGGTTTCCAGCTATCTTGGAGATGGTTTAATACAAGGGTAGGATCAAACAACAACTTACCGGATTTTCCATTCAGGGTAATCCAGACTTCGGCTCTGACTTCAGGGTCACACAGGCCACGCTTCTCATATTCCTGAGCCAGAAAATGGGCATACTGCAATATCATATCCGGCTGCATAGCCATTTGTTTTTCCTGATGATCATTCAGAAATTCTGAATTCAGAACTACGCCTTCTTTTCCATTACAGGTATCTTTAACAAAAAAGGTAGCTGTCCCTGCTTTTTCCATCAACATAACGCGCCAACCAAACCGATACCCTTCTTCCGTCCAAAACATATTTCCCGGATATAATACGCATCGCAAAGGAAACAGCAATTGAAAACTAAAATATACGATAATAAAAAATGATATAATCCAGGAAGCTTTATCCTGATGTTTTCGAAACGAAGTTTCGGATACATTATTAAAAAACATTAAAGGTGCAAGTATGTCGCGACACACACGCTGCCACCGAATATGCCATTCATTCGAAAAAAACACAAGCGTCGCCCCCATCATAACGAGGGGAAAAACTCCAATCTGAAAAAGGACACCGGTCAGGCCGTGAAAGAGGATGACCATCAAATATGCCCAGGTACGGGTAGGTTTCCATACCAACCAAAGCGGAATGCTCAGATCGAATAACATGCCAAGCCAACTAAAAAGCCAGGGTGCATAAGTCCATGTGAAGAGAGGTCCAATAAGAGACAGGTGTTCATTAGGTGGAAGCCAGATTCTTAAAGGAAGCGCTTCTATTAACCAATCGTAATTTATTTTAGCAATTCCGGCAAAGAAATAAACCGTGATAATTTGACCTTTAAAAATCAGAGTAGTCCATTGTGGAATATAGGCTTGAGCTATGTCGGGCTTTCTTAGGACATCGAGCGAAAACGCCTTATGCGCCGGTACAAAAATTAACAGCAAACAAACCAGACTTACGAAATAGTAGTGATTTAAATAATAAGTTAAATCATATAGTTCCGTGTAGGTGAACAACAAAAACAATGTGATGGTAGAAATCCTGTAATACCAGCCTGCCATGACCATAAGAGAGGCGGCGAGCATGAGAAAATGAATCAAGTATAAGGCCTCGCCTTTGATTCTTGGTAGCCATTCAAAGCCAAAATAGGAAAAATGAAAAGCCGGTTGAAGGTAATGATCTTCAATCCAGCCTAGCCATATAAACCGAAGGGTACTGATAGAGAGCAACAGACCCAGCATGATTCTCACCGTTACCAGGGGCGCAATCGGCACCTGGCGATGAAGAATTGAATGAAGTCTGTGCAGAAAAGGCATCTTGGCTATTCTTGAACTGAATTAATCCCCATCCCCACTACTATAAGTAATGGCAATCCCGATAAGAGAGGAAAGATCTGATTTCAAATAGCGGGTAAACTTTTGATATTCGGTGTACATATTTTGAACTTTTGCCAAGTCCGAACCGATATAGTTTGAGACGGAAACACTATCGTTAAAAGATTGATTGAGGGCCTTGAGTTCGTCAAAGCGAAGCGTTGTTTCACTCAGCAAGGTTTTACCATCTTGAAGGGAGTTTAACCAGTCATCAAAACCAATTCCTGCAATCCGGGTCCGACTATTCCCTTTCCACATATAATAAATAGCATCAAAGTGCTCCTTTAGATGCCGCGTTGAATATCCCGAATAATAAGACTCTGTTTTTGTCGGCTCTGCTTGGGTTTGACCGGCACGAACACCAGCAGGAATCCCTATTTTAAA
>CANHCC010000262.1 GCA_947459115.1 Bacteroidota bacterium
GCGCTGCAATCCAAATGAGAACAAAACTCAGATAAGTCTTCACGGCTGAACTTGTGTTATGGACAATACTTTAATATGATGCGCACTGAACGCTTGAGTCAAAATATCTTGAGTCACGCGCGGATCTGCCATTAAATCTGCTTGTGCAGTTTGTGGGTCCCAGCTGCTCAATTCAATTTCAGGCTTTGCATCCAGCAATTGCAATACGGGCTGAACAACTGAACTATATTGAATATCCACCCTAACGCGCCAATGTTGTCTTACCGGGGGGTGAATTTGTCCCACGATTAGACCTCCCCCAAAGGCGAGAAAAAAGAAAAGAATTAAATATCTAAATGGCTTCATTTTACTTGTACAAAAATACGATTCCTTTTTCGTGTATGAAAATCCTGTGTGCGAATGGTTGTAAAATAGGGCTGAATAATCCAATTAATGTAAATTAACGGCATGAATCCCCTACAAAAGCCATCTTTGCCTCCCGGTTTTATCCTCAGAATGCAGACCCAATTTCAGGCGGAGACGCCTCAATTGCTCTACGCACTGGATTCTCAGCCCTGCACCTCTCTTCGCCTAAATCCTTTTTTTAAACCCGAAGGGCATTCCTGTGAAGCAGTCGAATGGAGTCAGGAGGGATATTATGTAGAAAATACCTGCGTATTTGGAACAGACCCTGCATTTCAGGCGGGCGGTTATTATGTGCAGGAGGCCGCCTCTATGAGTGTCGGTTGGTTGTTAAAGAAATTATCTAATCCCTTGAACAAGCCCGGGGTCAGGGTATTGGATGCCTGTGCTGCTCCAGGGGGCAAAAGCACGCATTTGCTGACTTTGCTTCATTCGCAAGGCACTTTGGTGGCAAATGAAGTAACAGCTTCCCGATATCCGGCCTTGGTAGAGAACCTCTCAAAATGGGGATATGCCAACCAGGTCATCACCCGTTCTCCGATAGAAGCCTTCTCCAATCTTGAAGCTTTTTTTGATCTTATCCTGATAGATGCCCCCTGCTCAGGAGAAGGTATGTTTCGCAAAACACCCGAGGCACGGACCGAGTGGAAAGAAGAAAGTGAAAGAAGTTGTGCCATCCGACAAACGGATATCCTTCTGAAACTCCTACCATCGTTGAAACCAGGGGGCATCCTCTTATATTCCACCTGCACTTTTGCCCCTATGGAAAATGAGGGACAAATGGAAGTATGTATGCAGGCAGGACTTAGTTGCATCACTCCTGACGAGACTCCGGGACAAGGGTGGAGGAAAATTATTTCTCCTTCGGGAGCTAATGGTTGGCAGGCTATTCCAGGTGCCGTGAAAGGAGAAGGTTTTTTTATTTCAGCATTCCAAAAACAGGGACAGCCGACTGAAGACTTTTCCTTCGGTATGCCAACGATTCCTAAAGCCAAGGTGAAATTTCCTTTTGAAATGCCGAAGCCTTTTGTATTTCTGGAAGGAAAAGAAAATTCCCTCTTTCTAACAACCGATTCTACGCTTTCCACTTATACCCTTTTGCAAAAAGCGGGTATCAAAGCCAGGGCAGGACTCAAAGCAGGAGAATGGAAAGGGGATAAATTTATTCCAGATGCAGAATTGGCCTTCTGGAAACATATGCCGGAAGACACTTTTCCAATCTTAAGCGTAGATCGGCAGGATGCCATTCGTTTTCTTCGCAAAGAAAATATAATTAATATGCAGGATGGGCTTAAAGGGATTCACAAAATAACTTATCGGGGATTGGGCCTAGGATGGGTGAATTGCATCCCCGGAAGACAGAATAACCTCTATCCATTGGCCTGGAGGCTAAGAGATACTTCAAATCCGGCTCTTGATCCATTCCCAGAGCAATAAAAGCACAACGCCTAAAATTGCCCAAGGCAGCATCTTCACCAGAATTCTGCTTTGATCGATCTTTTGTCTTGGTGGACGATTTCTTTGCATCCGGCAAAGTTATTAATTTTGAATATGAAATTCTTATCGGGAATCCTGACCAGTGGTATGGCAATCCTAATGCTGGCATGCAATTCCGGACCATCCACTGAAGAACTTTCGAAACCTTTAACCCTTGCTTATCAAGTGCCGGATACCGCCCAAATCCCCAATGGTGAAGAGGGCGAAATGATTCGGTATGGTCGAAACCTAATTCTGAATTTTCCGGAATATCTTGGTCCGGAAGGCAGCGTAGGTGCTTATGCAGGGAACAAACTCAATTGTAGCAATTGTCACCTGGAGGGAGGGACGCGTCCGAATGGCTTAAACTTCTTTTCCAGCCATGCCCGATATCCTCAGTTTCGAGCCCGGGAAGGTAAAATTTTAAATCTTGCAGAAAGAATCAATAATTGTATTGAACGCCCTTTAAATGGCAAACCGATTCCTCTGGACAGTAAAGAAATGAATGCCATGCTGTCCTACATGAAATGGGTAAGCACTGGCGTCGAAACAGGCAAAAGAGTCCCGGGAGATGACCTTCCCGAAATCCCATTGCCGACCCGTCCTGCCAATCCGGAAAAAGGCGCACTGGTGTATCAAAAGCATTGCCAACGCTGTCATGCGCAAAATGGAGAAGGCGTCCTGGATTCGATGGGTAAAAAATACCTGTATCCGCCTTTATGGGGCAAGAGCTCCTACCAACCCGGATCGAGTATGCATCGCTTAATAAAGCATGCTGCATTTGTTTACGGCAATATGCCTTATGATATCGCGAAACCCGGGAAACCGGTTTTAACACCGGAAGAAGCATTTGATGTGGCCGCCTTTGTCAATGATGACCGCATTCATCCAAGACCCTATGTGGATTTAAGTACTAGCTACCCATTGATTCACCACAAGCCGGCTGATTTTCCGATTGGCCCCTTCGACGATCCTTATCCCGCTGAGCAACACAAATTCGGTCCGTTTGGGGAGATTATCGAATGGCAGAAGAAACATCGTAGTGCGGGTAAGTAACTTACCCCGGCAGGGAACTTACCTCGGGGTAAGTTACTTACCCTAACCCAAAGGTTTAAACTGCTCAAACATCTGTAAACAATCTTTGCAGTAATGCATGCTTCGGCAAAGCGTTGGTCCAAATGCATTCCTTAATTCTGTATTTGAAGAATTGCAATAAGGACAATTGGTATGATTCAATAAATATTCCAGATCCGGCTCCCCTTCAAACCGGGGTGGCGGCGCCAGTCCAAATTCCTTCAGGCGTTGACGGCCTCTATCTGTTACCAGATTGCTGGACCACTGCTTTTCATAATTCACCTTTACCTCATGCGCTATCCCTTTGTCCGTCAATACCCGTTCTACTTCATGCTGCATGTAACGCATGGCAGGACATCCGGCAAAAGTTGGGGTCATTTCAATTTGAACAGCACCCGCATCATCAACATCCGC
>CANHCC010000263.1 GCA_947459115.1 Bacteroidota bacterium
CAGAAAACAACACCTGTTATTTGGAGGGCGGGATCCATTTGGAATAAAGCCGTTTCATTATTCTCTATTGGATAATAAATTTTCTTTTGCCTCTGAGTTGAAAAGCCTGGTTCAGTTGCCCTGGATTCCTAAAGAGATCCACACACAATCGGTCAGCCATTACTTATCATTTCAAACCATTCCCTCTCCCTTTACCATCTATACATCCGTTTCTAAATTACCTGCTGCGCACGCATTTAAGTATCAGCTTGACACGGGAAAATTTAGCACCTGGAAATACTGGCAACCCACATTTGGTAAATTATCCATTAAGGATGAGGACCTATCCCATGAAATTGCAGACCAATTTCAATTGGCAGTAAATCGTTGGATGTTGAGCGATGTTCCGGTAGCCTGCTCGTTATCCGGAGGAATTGATTCTTCCCTTGTAGCAGCCTGTGCCACAAAATTTGCGGGAAGAATAGATACATTTTCCCTCGGCTTCTCAGATATGCCTTGGTTAGATGAACGGGCGCTCGCAAAAGATGTATCCAATAAATATAACACAAAACATCATGAAATAATCCTGTCTGCTGACGCCTTAGTGGAGAGCATTCCGGAAATGGTTAAATCTTTAGATGAACCATACGCAGGTGGCCTACCCTCTTGGTTTGTTTTCAAAGCGATACGAGAAGCAGGCTTCAAAGTTGCACTTACCGGTAGTGGCGGAGATGAATTATTTGGAAATTATGCGAAATGGACCCGTTTCACACCCTTCGCAAATTACCTTCAAAATCTACGAACTGCCTGGCGGTATAAAAAGGCAAACTTGATAGATATTTTACGCCATCCTCACGGCACGCTTCATTATCCTTACTTTAATGATGCGACGAAGGATCATATATTATTTCAACCGGATTATTTAAACAAACCTTCAAATTCTTCCGGTTATATCGAAGAAATTTGGCAACAATGTCCTAGTGGTAATCCAATTGACAGA
Source organism: Bacteroidota bacterium (assembly GCA_947459115.1). Classification (GTDB taxonomy): domain Bacteria; phylum Bacteroidota; class Bacteroidia; order J057; family RFSG01; genus CANHCC01. The sequence continues at coordinate 980 of CANHCC010000263.1, forward strand.
GTTGCATGGGTGGACCTGCAAGTACAACTACCGGATGAGTTTCTCTTTATGACAGATCGATTCTCAATGGCTCATGCTGTTGAGGCAAGAACGCCCTTTCTGGATAAAAACTTTGCGGAATTTATTTACTCTATCCCACCAAACCAAAGGACACAAAAAAACGATCTAAAATATTTACTAAAAAATGCACTTGGTCAATTATTACCGGAATCTATATTGACCGCGCCAAAAAAAGGATTTACCTTACCCATGCTGGATTGGATGCGTACAACCCTAAGAGGAGAAGTCGAAACACTCCTGGGGGAAGCGTATCTCAAAAAGCAAGGCATATTTAATCCGAATATATACCACCTTTATACGAAACCATTTTTGGAAGGCAAGAAATTCCCTGAATGGGAGCTTTGGACCTTACTTAATTTCCAATTCTGGTTTAGAGACGTTCATTCGGCCCAATGAAAATAGCACATTTCAGTACCAGTGATGCAATCGGCGGTGCCGCTCAGGCCACTTATAAACTGCATAAAAATTTAATGGCCAATGGTATTGATTCAAGGCTATTTGTAAAATATATTGCGGATAATAAAAGTGAACAGGTATATGAACTTGAAAAAAATGAAAATCGATTCTCGCAAAAACTAAAAAACATTCGTTTAACCAAGTTAAAATCGAACTATCATCTTAAACCCCATACAGCCTTTTCATGGAATAAATTTCTCCCGAATTATTCCTTAGCGCATGAGTATATTGAACGGGCTGATATCATCGGACTCTATTGGATTGGAGAATTTCTTTCGCCTGAAATAATTTCCAGATTAAAAAAACCAATCGTCTGGAGACTTTCGGATATTTGGCCTTTTTCCGGAGGATGTCATTACCCGGGCACATGTGTGGGCTTTAAACAAAAATGTGGACAATGTCCTGCGCTCCAAAGTGCAAACGACAAGGATGAAAGTTATAAATTATTAGAAAGGAAATTAAACGCTTTTGAGTCTTTGGATATTACTATTGCAGCACCAAGTCAATGGATTGCCCAATTGGCAGGTGAAAGTACATTATTTAGGCAAAGACGAATTGAAGTGATTAAGACAGGGGTAGATGAAAAACATTTTAAACCACTTTCCAAACACGAAATGCGCAGAGCCCTTGGGGTATCTGAAAAAGCCAAACTCATTCTTTTTGGCGCAGATAGCGCAAGTGATCCCCGTAAGGGTATTCATTATTTAATAGACGCACTGAAAGAAATTAAATCATCCGGAATTGAAAATATAGAACTGGGTATATTTGGTCGAAATTATGATAAGACATTCGACCGATTAGGCTTCCCAATTCATTATTTTGGATATATTACTGAATTATATTTACCTGTACTATACAATTGTGCAGATGTATTCGTTGCTCCCTCTATTGAAGAGAATCTACCTAATACGGCTTTAGAAGCAATGGCCTGCGGAATTCCTGTTTGTGGCTTTGCCATTGGGGGCATGCCAGATCTAATTCTGCACGAAAAAAACGGAATGATTTCCCGGGACATTAACTCGAATGCATTAAAAGATTGTATCCTAACTGCACTTGAAAACCAAGAGATTCTTGGATCAGAAGCAAGAAAAACTATTTTGTCATCCTTTACTCAGCAGCATCAAACCGAAGCATACCTAGCATTGTACAAAGACCTTCTTGACCAATGAAAAAGATCACCACAAAATCCATCCTGCTTATCAGTTTTCTTTTCGCATCTACTGCCTTTATAATTGGCGTTTATATCGGTAAATCAGGCATTGCCACAAGACTGTACAAAAGCATTAATCCCAGCCCTCCCAAAGAAATACCAATTAATTATATTGACTCCTTAGATAAGGATGGACTTATCAATCGAATCAGAATAAATAATATGCAGGATGCTGAAGTTTTTAGAAATAAACTTATTTCCATCATTTGGGGCAAAGACGGAATTCCTTACAATTCACTTCCAGAAAAAGTAGAAACCAATATTCAAGATAGCTTATTTGCGGATATCGAAAATCTTGGAAGTGTCGATTGTATTATTGACTCTTTAGATCATGGATTTGTATCGGTTATGTATCATCTCAAACCAAAGACAAATGATAAAAATGAAATTGTGATTTATCACCATGGCCACGAAGGGAGGAATGATTATAGTGCCGGAATACCTAGCTATAAAGAATTGGTAAAAAATGGTTATCATGTCATCAGTATTCAAATGCCTTTATTGGGAAGAAACAATTTACCCATAGTTAATACGCCAACTACAGGGAAAACTCAAATACGGAATCATGACATGATGATGTATCTCGAAAATCCTTATCCCATATTTTTTACCCCGATACGAACAGCCATCAATTATTTAAGAAAAGAAAA
>CANHCC010000264.1 GCA_947459115.1 Bacteroidota bacterium
ACTAATTAAGCAATTGTTCCAATTGCTTAATTAGTTGCTCTCCTCTCAAATCTTTCGCCAAAATCTTACCATCCGGTCCGATCAGAAAATTCTGGGGGATCGACTGCACTTTGTATTTCTGTGCTACTTCATTGCTCCAGAATTTCAGGTCGCTGACCTGCGTCCAGGTAAGTTTATCGTCTGCAATGGCTTTTACCCATGCATCTTTGGCACGGTCCAGCGAAACGCCGAGAACCGTAAAATTCTTTGATTTAAACTGCTGATAGGCTCTTACCACATTCGGATTTTCCATGCGGCAGGGACGGCACCAGCTGGCCCAGAAATCGATCAACACATATTTACCACGGAAAGACGACAAGGATACCGGCTTACCTTCCGGATCGTTCTGCACAAATTCGATAGCCTCGGAACCTATCGCGCCAACCTTACTGTCTTCAATGGTTTTGGCTAACATCGTTCCAAAATACCCCTGGCGCACTTCCGGAGAAAACATTTCCAACCGGCGTTCCGATACACTGATATCCGGATTCAGCTGCGTGGCTACCATGGCCGCAAAAGGCGCCACGAAAGAGGATTTGCGCTCCGCGATGAACGCATCGATCGTAGTCTGGATGCGCTCAATGAGCGACTGGTATTCGTCCCGGAGCTTCTGATCCGGACTGGCTCCCTGCTGGTTCAGCTGACCGGCCACCACCTGCAGGCGCTCAAACAAGGGAGCAAACTGCGTGTTGAACACCGCGAAATCATTCTGCGTAGAAGATCCGGTAATGCTCACTTTGGGGAAAGCACTCACCTCGCCGGTTAGTACCATCTGATCATTGTTGAGGAAGATCGGGAGGCGTTTCGACTTATCTCCATAGGTTAGTAAATGGATGTAGGGATCCGTTACAGAACCGGTAAGCTCAAAGCTGCCTTTTTGGGATTTGGCCTGGGCGATGGGCTCACTATTCACATCGTCCATATACAGGGCCACCACGGTATTATCCGGAAGACCGCTGATCGTTCCTTTTATCTTAAAGCTTTTGGTCTGCGCTCCGGCCAGTACAGGCAACAGCCCTACCAGCAGAATTAAAAAGATTGTTCTCATTTTGAATGTCGTTTACGAAGTATATCGGTCACATCCGCTAAACTATAGCCTTTTCTGTTAAGTAAAATCAAATAATGGAACAGAAGATCGGCCGCCTCGTTCAGGAAGAGTTCCTCGTTATCGTCTTTTGCTTCGATTACCAGTTCCACAGCCTCTTCCCCCACTTTCTGCGCGATCTTGTTCAGGCCTTTGTCGAACAAAGATTTAACATAGGATTTGCCATCGGTACTGTTTTTCCGCAGCTCAATGATCCCCTCCAGATAGGGCAGGAAATCATCGGAATGATTTTTTTCACTCCAGCAGGTATCGGCGCCGGTATGGCAAACCGGACCATTGGGAACGGCCTTGATCAGCAGCGTATCGTTGTCGCAATCCACCGCGAGGGAACGAAGGTCGAGCGTATGGCCGCTTTCTTCGCCTTTCATCCAGAGGCGGCCTTTGCTGCGACTGAAAAACGTGACTTTCCCGGAGGCCATGGTCTGGTTCAGGGCTTCCTGGTTCATATAACCCAGCATCAGCACCTTGTGGGTGTGGGCATCCTGAACAATAGCCGGCACCAGTCCGCCGGATTTTTCAAAATCGATGTTCATACTGTAAAGATACTATTAATGCAGGTGGAATAAAAAGCAGGCCGGTGTGCATATTCTAATAGTTCGTATTCAAACCCTTGGGGGCTACTGGTCCCTGGCAAATGCCGGGGATTTTTTATATTTAAAGCTGAATAAATTTATTCAATTCTTCCATGATATAATATGTGGCAGAAATATTGCCAAATCCAGCATGGCAATCAATCCACTCCTCAAAATTTGGATTCGACATTAGATTGGAGAATGTGTCTTTGAGATACTCAAATACTTTAGTGTTAGAATCGACTAAGTCAGACCAGATATTTATGCGATTCTGCAGGACAAAAACAATATCTTCAAAATCTTTGCTTGTTCTTCCATCAAGATTTCCACGACCCATAAAAGCTTCTAATTTGCTTGCAAGAAAGTAGGCGGGACTAAAAATCTTGATTTGTTCTTCTCCTAATGTATGAATCACTGCATTTTCGAATCCGGGCTGATACCATTTGTTGGTAAATCCAAGTATGTCACCTTGTGTAGGCATAACATCTACAATCAGTCCATTGACAACATATCTACAAATGATACCAGATGCTTGATCATTTACAAAACCAAGTTGTCTCAATCTTTCATCAATCTTATAATAATCATTCCGTGCCCATATTTCAACAACGATGTCTATGTCTTCTGTAGGTCTAATTTCTTCGGATGCTGAATCAGCATATAATGAAACAGTTGCTCCACCAACAAAAACAACTTTATCCCTCAGATCTCCTAAGGCATTATTAACGGCTTTGATCCTTGTTATATTTATATGGTGACTCAATGCTCGATGATTTTTTTAAGTTGACTAAGCGCTACGTTTTTCTCTCTGTTTTTCCCTACTCTCAGGATCTCAATCAGTGAAAATATTTCATATAACAATGGGTCTTCCTTGGCGGCTTTTACCTGATTGTTGAAGAGTGGCTCTATGGATTGTCCTATTTCAGTTCCACTGATATCCGGCCACACAAAAAGAGTTTCGCTTACTATTTTATTCTTGAGGGATGGATGGCTGTGAGCAGTTGGAATTCCCTTTGAGACCGCACCGGGTTGAATCGGAAAGACATACTGAAGACCATGCTCTAAAAATTCAAGTAATGCCAGTTTGTTCACCCGTTTTCGGTTGAAATCGATCAACCCTGCAATTTTACTTCTGTTCAGAGAAGCATTAACCTCAGCGCCACTTATATGCAAGGCGCGAGCAATATCCTGGTACTGCCATTCCTCTTTACCCATCAAAATAATCTTGATTAAAATGGCGACATCCTGCGGCCGCATTCCATTATGCCTTCTCATAGTGTAAAGTTACACTATTTTACATTTCGCAAATTGCTAAATGAGAATTAAATTTTATCTAAACCCTAACTATTGCGACCAAATCCGCCCTAAATTGTTCGTAATCAACCCCTTTAGGGCTACAAAAACCATACATCAAATTGTACTCAGCTTCCTTTTCAAACTATCATATAGCTCATTATGCTTCTTGGGGTTACTGGCTTTAATTTTTTCTAAATTTATCAGTTTCCATATGATAGAGGGATATGCTTCAAAATTATAGATTGACCAATTAGGTGCAACGTCCTTGAAAGCGAGGATAAATAATTTATCTTCTTCGGTTAATGATTCTTGCACAGTTTTAATCATTTTCTCCCTTAT
>CANHCC010000265.1 GCA_947459115.1 Bacteroidota bacterium
AACTTTACCTGCATAGAGATATAAAATAATCAGGTAAACCAAAACCAATGGAATTAGAACATATCCGGAAAATATTTTTAGTCCTTTAGGATAATCCTGGTCTTCTTCTAACGCTTTCCAATTATTGGGCAGTCCGGTTAAGAAAAACCAGGTATTAAAAATTCCGGATAGAACAATTGCAAGGTCTGCATAAATCCTATCCCTAATTTCAAGCCCTAGTAAATATTTAAGTGCCAGCAAGGCAAGTGTCAGACCTAAGAAGAGAAATCCGGAATAAAATACTGCAATAAGAATACGGGTTAATAAAATCCGATTGTAGTGCCAGAAAGACAGGCTAAATTTTGTTCCTATAAAAGGTAAACTACAGGCTGTCAGATGAACCCCTGCCACACACAGAATATATTGAAGAATTTCAGCGTCTGCCATATTGGAACCGGTTATCCTGAACAGGTAAAAGGAAAGACCAATACTAAGACAATAAAGAAGGACCTGAGAGGTCAGGGAAGAATCCTGAACTTCTTTTCGAATTTGAATACCTATTCCCAATGGGATAAGTAGAATTGTTGCCAAAATAATTCGAATAACCGTGCCGTCATCAGCGTCTCCGAATACCTTATGGTTCAGGAGCACCAGAAAAACACTAAGGAAAGCAGAGACAGAAAGCGTGAATGGGAATCGACTCCAGATTTCCCCTGTTGCGCTTGCTAATTCCTGGAAGGAAGGGAATTTAATTTTCATAACTCGGGTGGTTAATCTATACGAAGATAGGATTATTTCGGCGGTTGATTATAAACCCTAACCTTATTCCCATCGCTTTCGTATTTTTGATAACTTTTATTAATGTATGTCTACTGAAAAAATCCTCCGACTCGGTTGTTTACTTATCTTGGCTTTAGGGCTCCTCTTGGGATTTGGGGCTTATTTTATCTACCAAAAATTAGATTTTAGTCCTGTCAGCTCCCGATTTGAAAATATGCTCGAAGAACATATTGTCCCTCAAATTTTGGATAATTGGACAACATGGGAGGACCCTCATGCCCAAGAAACGCTCGACAGTGTTACAAGCAGACTGTTAGGGGCATTAGAAACGCCGGGATATAACTACCAATTTCATTTAGTTACCGATAATCAAATAAATGCCTTAACGCTGCCCGGGGGGCATATCGTTGTGTTCAAAGGCCTAATGGAAAATGTTACCTCACCGGAACAAATTGCTGCCGTACTCGCACATGAACTGGGTCATGCTGAAAAGCGACATGTCATTTCCCGCACCCTGGCGGAGGGAGGCATTGGCCTTTTTCTCTCGATTGTTTTAGGGCAGGACAGTCGCATGGGGTTTGAGTTATCCCGGCAAATACTGAGTTCATATTTTAGTCGGGAACAAGAGTCCGAAGCCGATACCTGGGGATTTGATTTATTGGTAAAGGCCCAAATTGACCCTCAGGCCCACGCAGATTTCTTCCGTATCATTGAAAAACTGAATGGGGAGGGTGACATTCCTTCCTGGCTTAGCACACACCCCGACCATGCCTCCCGCATTCAGGCCGCGGAGAATTATGCTTTACCTCAAGATTTTAAGGCGGTACCTTTGGATACAGTCAGTTTTAGCCGAATGTATCCGAATCAAGAAAATTAAATCAGAGCCTCAAGGTAAGAAAGGTTCATTGCGCCAGAGGAATGCCCTCCCCTGCGATGAAGTGGATTATTTTCGAAACACCAACCACACTGCAAGAATCATGAGGACAAATGCCAGCAGGTGATTCCACCTAAATGTTTCATTCTTAAAAAACAGAAGAGAAAAGCCGACAAATACCGTGAGCGTGATGACTTCCTGAATAACTTTAAGTTGAACCAGGCTAAATGGACCGCCTGTTTCCTGATACCCGATTCGATTGGCGGGCACCTGAAAAACATATTCAAAGAAAGCAATCAACCAGCTGACGAGAATAATACCGAATAATCCCAGTACCTCCAACCATTTAAACTCCCGGAACCTCAAATGTCCATACCAGGCAAAGGTCATGAAGGTATTGGAAATGATTAATAATAAAATGGTAAGACCTGCTTTCATAAGACATGTATTTTGTTACAAAACTGCTACAGATTAAAAAGATAACCAAACAGGCATTTTCCATGGGTATAAGACACGCCATTCCGGGAAGTTTCGTTAAATTCGGGTCATGAAAGCATTTTACCTTACCATTATTCTGATTTTTACCTGTTGGGGCTCTGCACTTCTTGCTCAGGAAAGCGCAGAAGTTAAATGGATGACATTGGAGGAAGCCCAGAAAAAAAACAAAGAAGTACCCCGCCCACTTCTTATTGATTTCTATACCGATTGGTGTGGATGGTGTAAAGTCATGGATAAAAACACCTACGGGAATCCAGGTATTGCCCAGTACATCAACACCTATTTTTATCCCGTAAAATTCGATGCGGAGGGATTTGATTCCACCACCTACAAAGGAGCTATCTATAAGAATAAAGGCTCTGGCAGTCGCAGTCCGCATGAATTTGCAATGAAAATGCTCAATGGCAGTTTGTCCTATCCCACGACTGTGTTTGTAACCAGTGACCTTGAAATTGAAGTCCCGGTCCCCGGATATTTAGATGCTCAGAAAATAGAACCCTTCCTTGTCTATTTTGTAGAGAACCTATATAAAACGGAAAACATAGAAGCGTTTATTGATACCTATCAAAAAGCCTTTTATGACACTACTTACAAGCCCTCTGATAAGTTAAAATGGAAAACTTTTGCCGAAGCAACCAATCAAAAGGTAGAAGAAGGGAAAAAAATCCTTTTGTTTTTAACAGCACAGTGGTGCAACTCTTGCAAGGTGATGGATAAAGCGACCTTTGGCAATGAAGAGATTGCGAAATTTTTAAACGAGGAATTTCAGGCCGTCAAATTAGATGTGAATTCCATGGACACCTTGTATTTTCAGGGACAAGCGTTTGTGAACGGGAAAGAGCAAACAAATTATTTTCATCAGCTGGCATTGGCAGTTACCCAAAATCAAATTATCATGCCCAGCATGGTACTTTTGGAACCGGGCGGTGGCCTCATCACCTCCGTGCCATATTATTTTTCGGCCAAGAATCTGGAACCAGTTCTGCATTTCTTCCAAACCAACGCCTATAAAACCAAAACATGGGAAGAATACCGAAAAGACTTTAAAGGAAAATTGAACCCTTGATGAGATAAAATTTAATAAGCGGAGGCTTGCACCAAGCGGGGGCTTGCACCAAGCGGGGGCTTGCACCAAGCGGGGGCTTGCACCAAGCGGGGGCTTGCACCAAGCG
>CANHCC010000266.1 GCA_947459115.1 Bacteroidota bacterium
AAACCCATTTGTACAACCTGGAATAGCGGAAATGCCGTCCATGGCTTACACCATCCCAATGGATTAATCGCAGATGTGGTAGCCGGAAGGAATAACTCGCAGTGGTCAACCAGTAATGAAGGAAGAAGATGGACTCCTTCGGGGCCGGCCTCCTATACAGTTTCCTGGTTTGCCTTGCCGGGAAATACGCCAGTCGGCACCGGTCTTACCGTCAATGTTTCGCCTCAGACGACTACAAGTTACCGAGCCGTCGTGACTTATGCCTGTACCAATGTTTCCTTTGCAGACACCGTTGTCGTCAATGCTGCATCTGTGCCCCCGCCGCCCTTAAACGGAACTCTCAATATCTGTCCCAATGGCACGGGGTCTTACAGCACAGTCGCCGTCCCGGGTGCTACCTACAACTGGATTACCCCCAATGGAAACATTACTTCCGGACAGGGCACTACCAACATCAATGTGCAGTGGGGAAGTATTCCCGGTAAAGTCATTGTACAGGTCGGAAGTGGCGGGTGTGCGGCTACCGACTCTCTTAATGTGAATATTTATCCGCCCCCGGTGATGAATATTTTTGGGAGTAATAGCCCCTACTGCCAAAACAGTTTGCCCGTCAACCTGACCGCCACGCCTGCAGGGGGAACATTCTCCGGCCCGGGCATGTCGGGCTCTTCCTTTAGTCCGGGTACAGCAAATGCAGGAACACACACCATTACCTATTCGCTTATTGATGTCAATGCTTGCCTTAATACGCACACCATATCGATAGTCGTCGTTCCTGTTATTGGCAATAATTCCATCTCTGCGCCTCAAACGATTTGTGCCGGCAGTAACCCTGCCCAGTTGTCCGGACTATTGCCCACCGGAGGTAATGGCCTTATCCAATATCAATGGGAAAGTAGCCCTGACAACATTACCTGGATCCCGATTGGGGGCGGAAATTCGCAAGACTATACTCCCGGAATCTTGAATGCTAACACCTTCTTCCGAAGACAGGTGGTGTCGGGGCCTTGTATAGATAACAGCAATGCCATTCTGATTACAACAGATCCGGTTATTTCAAACAATACCATTCAGGCCAACCAATCGATTTGTACAGGCCAAACGCCTAATATTTTGACGGGAAGCACCCCTCTGGGGGGAACGGGTACTTATCAATTTCTTTGGGAAGAAAGCACGGATCAAATCACCTGGAGCAATGCCAATGGCACCAACACTTCTTCTACTTTCGCTCCACCTGCTCTGTTCACCACCACTTACTATCGACGAGTGGTCAGTTCCGGGGCTTGTAATCCTAACACCAGCGGTGAGATCAGGATTCTGGTCAATCCCATTCCGAATGTAATTACAACAGACGCCACAATTTGCTTGGGCCAGGCAGCCAGCATTAGTGCAAGCGGAAATCTTCCGGGTGGCACCTATCTTTGGTCTCCCGGCGCACAAACTCAAGGGACTATTTCGGTCAATCCGACGATTACTACAACTTATGATGTTACTTATACATTGAATGGCTGTACAAGTCGATTAGGTCAATCCGTCGTAACGGTTAATATTCCACCTTCTGCGGTTATTACCCCACTAGGAACTACCGACCTATGTCCGGGAGCATCCGTGACGCTATCCGCCCCCTTAGCAGCAAGCTATACCTGGAGCCATGACCCTAATCTAAATCAACAAACCGTTACCGTATCACAAACCGGCACCTATGGGTTAACTTTCACCGATGCGAATGGATGTATTTCCACCTGCCCGCCTATTTCTGTTACGGTTCATACAAATCCCTTCGTCAGCACAGATAGCAGAGAAGTTTCGTGTTTTGGAGGAAATGATGGAACGCTTTTATCATCTGTACAACAAGGGACAGCACCATTTATTTATGCCTGGACACCCGGAGGATATAACACCCCTCAGGTAAGTGGCGTGACAGCAGGTAGCTATACACTCACCGTAACAGATGCCTATGGTTGCATTGGAACAAGTGGCGTATCGGTTATGCAGCCACCGGTCTTAACTGCAGTTGCATTATTGGAAAGAAATGTTTCCTGTCCGGGTGGCACAGATGGATCTGCAAATGTATCTGCCAATGGCGGAAATGGTGGATATGCCTATACCTGGAGTAATGGGCAAAATGGTACGCGTTTAAATAATGTGCCTGCCGGAAATTATTCTGTGATAGTAACTGACAGTAAAGGATGTACTAATACCCAGCAGATACTCATTTCTGAGCCGGCGCCGATTGTCATCAATTTTACTGTTGTGCCCGTCAGATGCTTTGGCGAAGAAAATGGGGCCGCTACTGCCGTTCCGAATGGGGGTACGAGTCCTTACTTCTTCCGCTGGAACACCTTGCCGGAACAAACCACCCCCACGGCGGTGAATTTGCCCAAAGGCAACTACTCGGTAATCGTTACAGATATGAATGGTTGCACAAAATCGGCTTCTACACCGGTTGGACAACCAGATTCCCTTGTAGCTTCTGTTACGCTCAAAGACCCGACTTGTTTTAGAGGAAGTGATGGGACTGCCACGGCTCAGGTAACCGGAGGAAATGGAAGTTATTCCTACCGTTGGGACACCAATCCAAACCAACTGACCCAAACGGCAAATAACCTGCCTGCAGGAAAATTCAAGGTAACCGTATGGGACCCCAAGGGCTGTGTAGATACCTCCTGGGCTAGATTATCCCAACCTGCCCCTATCCCCAACCCGATTGTATTTGGAGATACCGTTTGTTTTGATGAGGCGGCCAGATTGAGTGTAGCCAGCATCTCCGGCACCAAAACACTATGGTTTGACGCTCAAAATTCTCAAAACTTTTTCCGCCAGTCCTCTACCTTTGAAACACCCAAATTGAAAGGAAGTCGGTATTGGTTTGTTGAATATGAAAATGATAAAGGTTGCCGTAGCATTCGGTTACCGGTTGGTGCGATCGTCAACAATCCCCCAATGGCACAATTTACCGTTGATAAATCAAAGTATGAAATTCCCGATGCCATTGCACAATTTAGCATTACAACACATTCTGCCGGCATTGCTAATTGGTTCTGGGAATTCGGAGATGGCAACATTGGTAATGGGATGAATCCGGTTCATCAATATGAGCAGGAAGGGAAGTACGATGTCACCCTGACCGTTGTGGACTCGGCAGGATGCAGGAATATTTTCACAAAGAGTAACTATGTTGAGGTGAATCGCTTTGTGAATGTAATTGTTCCCAATGCATTCTCTCCTAACGGCGATGGAATCAATGACTATTTTAATGTACAATATC
>CANHCC010000267.1 GCA_947459115.1 Bacteroidota bacterium
AATTAATTCCTGAAGGTTTATCGAATGGGATCTATTACCCGATTTTTGATTTTGATGTTTAAAAATTGAGTAATACTCATTGCTGATAGATCTGCCAATATATTTCATTGGCATACCGGTTATGGTCTTTTTAAGTTCTTGAATTAATGATTTTAAATCTTGCCTAAGCGGTTCTGGAATTCTATTGTTCTTTAGATCGCTATAAAATGCTGACAATCCTCCCTGATTGTTATAGGATTGTATAATTTTCGAGAAGTTTTGTTCAAATGCCAATGGGGATTTACCATCTTTATTTTGTGGGATATGTTTTCCGGATTGTAAGATGGGATAATAATACAATAGCCATTTTTCGATGAGTAATCCTGTTGGAAATTTGACATAGTCGCCCTCAAAAGCAATATATGGGGAATTGTCTTGTATAATATCTATTACGCTTCTTAATAGAGCGAATTTGTAAGTCGTATCCTTTTTGTCTCGGTCAATGATTTTAGAGATATTGGAAAAAACTTTGGAATTCATTTTAATTTTGGTTGTGACCTATTGAGTTAAATCAACGAAAGGGTGAACGCGGTGAAAAATCGTTTACCTTGCCCGATAGGCGCATTCAAATTTATGCTTTTTAAGGTTGTAGGTTGATTCTGAAATTGTGCTAATTTCATTGTATAATTCGTTATGTGGTTTTATTTTCTAGGGCGCTTTAGAATTTCGAGTATCAGACGGCCCTTCATGGTGGTAAGGTATTTTTGGTTGGGGCTAGTAGGTTTATCTGGTATAGTCATAGTAAGCCAGTCATAATTAACCATGGGCAACATATAACTTTCGTAGTTCTTGCGGTGATTGGTTAAGCCAATATGGGTTAGCAGTATTGTGCGCTGTTGTGGTTCTATAGCTTTGGTTAATATCTTCTGTTCATTTTCAGCTATGGCACCGGCTATGGCACCGGCTATGGTACTAGGTAGGACCTCAAGCGTTTCATTTATTTGATTTTCAATGATTTTTAGCCCCTTTGCCTGGTTGCCAGCCTGGATTTGAGCTATGGCACTTGCGGTTATTGCTGAAGGGTTGATATTGCAATAATCGAAAAATCGGTTCAAGAATGTGTCAATGCCTTCCAACGAAGGATTTATATCCTCTTCCAGTTGAATGGAAGCTTTTTTCTCAAAAGCTGGGTGTATAAAAAGTTCCACTTCAAACATCGTTCGGGCTTCATCAAAGTAGAAGCGTGGCAGAGGAGAACAATTGGTATTTAATTCCTTATAAATAGTTGGTATTCCTGTCGCACGTCCCTCCGTCAGTTCTAGTTCCTTGAGAAACTCGCCCAATCTACGATTACGATAACGCCTGCTTCGGACTTGACCTTGGGTAAATGCTTCCAATTTGATGGATCGATCGGGACCACCCTGATTCATAAATACTATTGAATTTGGATATATTCTGATTTCTATAGGTTCTCGCTGATGATAGTCTCGGTGATAAAATGCATTTACCAGAATCTCTTCAATGGCCTGGTAGGGATATGTTAATGTTCGAATACTTTCAGCCTGATCGCTTGGCTTCAATACTTTTTCTCGAATCACCTTGTCTTTCAAAAACTTGAGTGTGCGGTTAATTTGTTCTGGTATGGGACCTGTAATGGGTGCTTGCTCTATAAACGGTCCGGCATCTCCTTCCGGAAATTCTATAATTTCCACCTGTGTATAGGGGAAGAATTTTTCCGGCTGTTCAGCAAAAAGCATTAAGGCCACATTTCGGGGAAATATATGTTCATTAGGGCCAGAGATGAGTTCCATTTGACCAAGTAATTCCAGGTCAGATATTTTACCTACCTGTTCCGATAACCGGCTTTTTACTCTTTTCAAATATGCTTTTACCAATAACATGGAAATATTTTCCATGCTGGCCTGAGTATTTACCCGGTCGTCGAATGGAATTTGATTTGCCAGCGATATTAGCTCTTGTTGTTCTTCTATATTTGCTTTAACAGTGCTGGCGTATTTCCGGATAAAATGGAAGTTTTTTTTCTCACGAGCAGTAACTTGTTCAGCCACTTGATAGGGTCTGTTGCTACCACCGGGAATCCATAATACCATAATTGGTTTGCCATCCACTTCTTCAATAAATAAATGCGGATGGTAGGCTGGTTGCAATAGATTATTAAATCCAATCATTTTCCGCTGAATTTCTGAAAGCTCTGCGGTTGTTAAACCTTTTACGGGTCTTTGGGCTGTTTTCGTAATTTCATTTTCTTCAACGCCAATTAAAATATAGCCACCTCCTATATTTTCATAATCGTTTGCAAAGGCACAAATACTTCTATAAATAGCATCAGGATTCCAGCCCGCCTTGTACTCAATACGATCCGATTCCACCCTGCGGGCAGAAAGCAAATCTTGAATGTTAATGGGTAATGGCATGGACGGATATTTTATTTGAGTCTATTGTACCGGTCTATGTTGTCAGTTAAATATACTATACATTTTTGTTTTTTACCATGGAAGGTAACAAAGAAGATTTGGAATAGAATTGTATTCTATCTCATGCAGTTGATTCCATCATTATCGGAACCATTTAAGATTGCTAACTAGCGTTATCTTATGCCCATTAGATAATGAGGAAGGCTATATGCTTGAACAAATATAGGTTAATCCAGCTGAAATTTCAATCAATACCTTGTTTGGGTTATCGGATCCTATTTTTACTCCACCTTCCGTCCATCCAACCAGGTCATCGCATGGTCTATTCCTTGAAAGGCCATCATTTCAATACCTTGTATGGCCAGGTCACAGACTTCCGGTAGGAAAGGTTGTTCTTGTTTGGAGAAGGGGTTAAGGACATAGTCCACTTGTTTGCCGGGGTTGAAGTTATTCCCGATGCCGATCCGGAGGCGGGGATAGTTGTCATTGCCCAGGAGTTCAGAGATATTGCGGAGACCGTTATGGCCGCCATGCGAGCCTTTGCCCTTAAGGCGAAGCTTACCGAAAGGTAGGGCAAGGTCGTCGGTCACAACCAGGGTGCGTTCTACGGGGATTTTCTGGTCAGCCTGATGGAAGAGAAAGGCCTTTCCGCTTAGATTCATGAAGGTAGAAGGCTTGAGCAGGATGAGGGTGCGACCCCGGTGGGCGATTTCTGTTTTCCAGCCCAGGCGGGTGGTTTCAAAGGTTTTTCCTTCTCTGGCTGCCAAACGATCGGCTACCATGAAGCCAATGTTGTGTCGGGTTTCGTGGTATTCCGGGCCGGGGTTTCCGAGGCAGACAATCAGAAATTTCA
>CANHCC010000268.1 GCA_947459115.1 Bacteroidota bacterium
ATACCCAAAACAAATTTGGTGCTCAATCCCAGAATTTGGCTTCGATTATTCGTGGATTTAAAATTGGGGTGACCAAAAATGCACGAATGATTCATCCTAATTTTAAATGGCAAGCCCGATACCATGACCATATTATTCGAAATGAGGATTCATGGCAAACAATTTCTAATTATATCCTGAATAATCCGGCACAATGGGAGGAGGACATACTTTATACCACAAAACACACATAACCCGCATCACCCAAATTTTAAAGAACAATGTATCCATCTGGTGAACTCCTATCCCCATCAAACAAAATAATGCATACGGGCTTAGTCCGGAACTAAATTTGCATCCATCCAACCCGTCCAATACCCTCCCCCCACTCATAATCTGAAATCATCTGGGAGAAAATCTGCAAGCGTATTTATCAGGTAATCTTGGATTATCTCGAAGGCATATTTTAACCACACATAGGGAATAATATCATGCCTTTGGTTGGTCAATAACAGGCTATATTTCATTGCAAGCCGCCTTACGCCATCATAGGTTCCTATTGGGTGGAGATTACAGCTAAACCCATTTTCCACAAACCTTCCCCCCTACCCTCAATCCTCCTGATGCAAAATCCTAACAACCCTATCGCCACGAATTATATACAATCCGGAATTAATGCCGCTTAATTCTAAAGCCTCCTGCTTGCGGATATGACCGCTGTAATACACGCGACCCAATACATCGGCGATTTGTATTTCCCCGGTATAAGTTTCGGATTTTATGCGGATGATTCCATCATGGGAATAGGCACTCCATCCAGAAGTTTCGGAGAACAAGTCTGTATCCGATTGGGTTGGTCCGGGATTTAGATTCACCTGGAAGCTATCCCGAACAATACAGGAATCAATGTCGCTTCCCTGATTGTCTCCATCGGCCCATAATTCAAACCATACAGAATAATTAAGAGGTATTGGCTGAGTCACCTGATAATAAAAAGACACCTGGGCAGTATCGCCCGGCACATAAGAAGAAGCAAATACGGTATTAAAAGAAATGCTGTTTATGGAAAGTGTCATTCCCGGAGGCAGGGGACTCAAATGAATGATCTTTGCCGTGGGATAAGCCATGGACTGAGCAGAGGAGATATTGACCAAGGACAATTGAAGCATGGAATCCCCTCCGGAAAATTGGGAAGGCATAAACCGGGGACTACCGGAGACTATTTGAAATACTGTATCACAAAAGGTGGTCTGAGCCTTCAGGACAAGCGCAAAAAAGAAAGTAAGTAGAATGAGGCTAACTTGTTTCATGAGGTTAAGGGTTTAAATCCTGAAAATATCGAATGACAGCGAATCTCACATCACGCCCGGGATGAGTATTGTCAGATGGGTCAGGAAACACCACTCGCCGGATTTGAGGATTGCCCTCTTTTAAATATACCAGATTCTTTTCCTGCCCGGTTAATAAGAAATCCGTCATGGCGACGGTATAATATTTTTCGGGATTAATTTTTTCCTGTTGAATATACCAGTCCTGATCTTCCTGTTTCAATCCGGCATATTGTAAATACCCACCTGATCCCTGATTGAGGAGACCTGCTTTTAAAATATCCATTAACAAAGCCCCACTTAATTCCACCATCACCACCTTTCCGCCAAAAGGTAAAATCCTTAGGACATCGTACTCGGTAATATCCCCGGAAATATTGTCATCAATGCGAATAGAGCCGGAGTTTAACAATCCTGCCTGAGCCTCCGGAAAGGCCTGCTGATAAGCCTTTGCAATCATTCCGCCTAAATTGGTAGGTTTATTTCTTACGCTGGCTTCAAGGCCTTCCAAGGACGTTTCTGTTTTATAGATAACCTTTTCCGGCTCAAAGCCCTGTGCCCGGAATGAATCAAAGGCAATCTGTTTCCACTTCTTATCAACGGCGGCTGTCTTGGGTTCCTCCGGCAATTTATCGGAGATGTATTTTAATTTGGAAGAAGCTTTACATTTCAATGGCGCATCCGGCGTCTTAGGTAAACGCACCGAAAAGGAATGAAGATAAATGGAACGCACATTGGCATCGGCTTTTGCAATTCGGGTCTTACCGACCATTTCGGTATGGGCCTGATGTTCATGTCCGCCCATGATTAATTTCAGGGCTGGCACAGCCTTGGCCAACTCTCTGTCCTCTTCGATATTCAGGTGAGACAGGGCCAGTATCAATTGTGCCTGATCTCTTAATTTCAGAGTATCCACAAAAGTCTTGGCCGCCTCGGCAAAGGGTTTTATTTCGGCATAAGCCGGCTTAAATCCACTAAGAGTAACGCCTACAAATCCGACTTTCAATTCCTGCCCTTTTTTATTCTTAACCACAAGCGTCGTACAAGGTAAAAAGGGATCAGACTTTAAGCCATCGGTTTTCTCAAAGGGCTTTAACCCCTGAGGGGTTTTCTGATACACATTTGAGGATATCCAGGCAAATTGAGATTCATTGATTCTGGCCTGCAGTTCTGTTTCTTTCAAATCGAACTCATGATTGCCAAAGGTTACGAGATCCACCTGCATAGCATTAAGTAACTCTATCATCTGACGGCCTTTCACTTTTTGATCCTGATAGACGACACTATTCATCACGGAGGGACTTAAAAAGTCTCCCGGTAAAACAGTGAATAAGGGCTTTCCGGATTTCAATAATTTCTGTCGGTAAGCCGCCACTCTTGCAGGTCCGCCCTCTTTACCCCCTGAAAGAGGACCTGTTTCATAAATATCATTGAACTGCAATATCCGGAAAGTAATTTTTTGAGAAAACCCCGAAGGATTGCCAAGTATCAGGAAAAGGATAGGGATTAAATACTTCATAGAGTAAAATTAATCAATTAAGAAATCCAAGGGCTAAAGCCCTCGGAAAAGGGAGATGTCCTTTCAGGACAGGGGCCTGGACAAGTGAAACCCTCCTCGACATGACCACGGGGGCCAACCATTCGTGCATTTCACAACAATAACAGTAAATGCAAATTATAATTAGCATCAATACACCAACACAGTCATTTCGAGGACGAGGCCGCCAATGAACATCGCATTAAACCCATGTTACCAAGGCCTCGTATCGAGAAAAGACGGGCACCTCAAACCTCCCTTCCCCAGGTATGTCTCGATAGGGCTATTATAAATGATTTTAAGTCACACATCGCTTGACGCCCTCCTCGACATGACCGCTGGGACTAGGCATTGGGGCCTTTCAAATCCCAGGTTCGCTGCAAGGTCAGAGAGGATGACGAACGAACAAAA
>CANHCC010000269.1 GCA_947459115.1 Bacteroidota bacterium
CCAATCCTTCATATGTGCCTCCATTTTGTGTAATTGAAAGTGGATCGAATGTAACCTTTAAGGCAAATAATTTTATTAAAATAGAGGATGGATTTAGAGTCCAAGTTGGTGGTGTAATTTCTATTGGTCAGTAAATTTATGGGTGATTTAAATTATTTATTACTTAGAATTAAATCTTTCGGATATAGAAATATTATTCTATTCTTGTTATTTGATTTAGTTATATTTATTGCTTCTTGTTCTCGAATTAGACCAAAGCCAGAGAACGATTATTCCTATGACAAGGGGAAACCCTGTACTTGGTATAAATTATCATCAAAGATAATTTCTAAGAAATTCAATTATCCGGAATTATATTCAATTAATTGCAGTATTAAGGCAGATATTGAGTATGTCAGGTTAAATAATATTCAAGATGTTCCATGGTGCAGTATTGAAGCATGCCCTGAACTATTGGATCGAATTGAAGTATCCATGGAGTATTCAGGGAGGGTCCTTTTGAAATACTCCAAGTGTATTCAGGATCATCGTTTGCCTATAGCAAAAGTTGTAATTGCATCACATGACCTGCAGGAAGTTATTTTTCTTGGTAATTCATTTTTTTCCAGAGATACCATTTTGGGCAAATCGGGTATTTTGGATTTATATCTAAAATATAGAGGCAGCGGATTTAATGTAGTTTGTAATGTTCCTTTACTTCGATTAAAGAATGATTTATATGGTGAGGCTTTTAAAATTTCCGGTATTAGTGATTCTGTCTCTGTCGAATTATTAAGTGGCAATCGTAATTCCAAAATTGATTTGCGGGGATTAAATTATAGGTCATTGAATTATTTATCTAATGGCTATCCTGGTATCGTTTCATTTTCAGGTAGTTCTGATTTTATTTATTACGACATGCGATCTTCTTGTATTGAACTGAAATATAGAGGAAACCCTATTCTCGTTCCCGTAAAAGAGTATTGTGAGTCAGTAAAGCCTGAATCATATTAATGAATTTGAAAACTACATATCAGACGATAGTTTTAGGGTTGTTTTTTATATGCCTAAATATAGGAAATTTGCATGCTCAAAATTTAATCGATTCCTTAAATAATTCTTCAGGTATTGTAATTTCACCTCAAGCAGGATTTAATAGTTTAACTGTCTTATATTTTTTACCAGCAACACAAGGTATTTCCTGGGGAATTAATTTTGAAAAAGGTATGGATAAAAGTGGTCATATCGGACTGGATTATCTTTTTGGTCGTACCTTAAACCATTTTGAAGGCGATATGCATTTGAAGTTGCAAACATTTCAATTTTATTATTTTAAACATAGTCCCGCTTATAAACTCATGAATCAATTCGGTTTTAATTATACAACTTTGGAATATATAAATTCTTCCGATTATCTTACCTTTGGAGATAGATATAATGTTATTGGCCTTTTATTAGGAAATAATAATATCCATATTTTCAAGAAGCAGCCTCGGATAAAATTTGGAATTCAATCTAATATTGGTATATATTTTTCCGGTTATTCTCAATATCACAGCACAAGTTATTGGATTATGAAGACAAAAGAATTCGGATTGCCTTATTCCTTCACTTATTTTACCTTTAAATATTTATTATTTAATCCCAAGGCCAATTAGAAAAAAGTGGCTGTACACCGTTTTGGGGGGATAATTCCTTTTTTGGTTATTGTCATATTCTCCACAATTCCCACCCTTTTGAATACCTTATTTGGGAAAAACAGAAATTACCCACTAAATAATGCGAAGAACTTACAGTTCTAACAATATTGGACTATTTAAGCGTATTTCGTAATTTCAAAATCATATCCCCAGCTTCTTCCTCACCCCTTCCGGCAATGCAGACTTATGCACTAAGACACAAGTGGTTTTATACCGTATATAAGGCTCTGATACATATAGGTAGCCTCCGCAGTCATTGCTGTCATCTCCCCAGGAGTTTTTAACCATGTAGTATTTCCCACCTTCCTGATCGGTTACCAATCCTGTGATGTGCATACCATGATCATCCTGCGTTTCGTAATTGTCGAAGGCGGCCTGGCGAATGGCTTGTGTAATGACCTTCTGTTTAATCGGACGGTTAAATAATGAATCTAATTCCGGTTTTTTCATGTCAGAATATTCTTTATCTGCGACGATGGCAACGCCATTTTTATGGGAAAATCCTTTTTCGCTCACATCCGCTGCCCAGGCTAAGGTATAGCCATTTCTCACAGCGTTTTCTATGGCCTGGTTAAATTCATCTAAAGGTAAATTGTAAACCTGACTGTAAGTCCAGTTGTCCGGAACTTCTAAAGAGAAAGGCTGATAAAATGGATGATGGGTATAAGAACCCAGGTGAATGTAATCCTCCGGATTAATACCCAGAGAGGCAAAGTAAGATTTAGGGTCATAAGATTTACCATCTACTTCGAATTTGGTAGGCAAAGGACCGAGATAGGCGTCCAATACCCCATCAATAGCCTGAGGCCAGGCAGTAGATAGTCTCCCATTAGGATTTTTTACAACGGCTTTCACCATAGCTTCCAGAATTGCATCCATTTCATTGTGCATGTGTTTCTCTTCCCCGTAATTTTTGCCCCGATAAGCAGATTCAGGTACAATACCCTGTTCTTTAAAAATTTTTAGTGCATCATAAAACGCTGCGCCGGGTGCGAAGGTGCTGTTGCCATGCATGCGCACAAAATGTCGGGCCTTGCCTGCATAAGTATGTCTTACGACAAACATCTCCGATAAATTCGGTGCAGGTTTACCCAGGCGTTTGAGTTCCGATTCAAAGAATGACAAAGAGGAAAAACTCCAGCAGGTACTGGTTTTAAATTGATTGTCCACGGGCAAGGCCTCCATGGATTTCACCACCGTAAATTCATATCCTCCGTCTTTTTTATTGCGGAGGGTCTGAGCCTGGAGCAGAGAGACCAGAGCCATAATTATTAAAAGCACTTTTGTAATCATAAGGCTAAGATACGGGGAAATTTTGAGATTAGTGTATGTGTGAAGTGCCCGTCTTTTCTCGATACGAGGCCTTTGCGGCATAATTGTAAATCAAGCATACTTTATGGCCTCGTCCTCGAAATGACTACCTTTTTTTAAATATTCAGGAGTGTCGGGTTCCCCCGTGGTCATTTCGAGGAGGGCGTCAAGCCATGTGTGACCTGAATGAATTTATAATAGCCCTATCGAGAAATACCCGGGGAAGGGAAGTGTGAAGTACCCGTCTTTTCTCGATA
>CANHCC010000270.1 GCA_947459115.1 Bacteroidota bacterium
CCCTCGGAACGGTTCTGGCCAACGAGGAAGTCAAGGATGGCTTGTCCGAAAGAGGGGGGCATCCGGTGACGAGAATCCCCATGCGGCAATGGTCTCTCCGCATCACAGCGTATGCCGACCGACTGCTGGAAGGGCTCGACCACATCGAATGGTCAGATGCCTTGAAAGAAATGCAGCGCAACTGGATTGGGCGCTCCTCCGGATTGGAAATTGCCTTTGCCCTCGAAGGAAGGGAAGATCAATTAGAAATCTTTACCACCCGCCCGGATACTATTTTTGGCGTATCCTTCCTCAGCGTTGCACCGGAACATCCGCTTGCACCAAGCCTGCTCACCGAAGAACAGAAAGCTCAGGGTTTGGCCTACATAGAAAAATCGAAGTCTCGCTCCGAACGGGAGCGCATGGCCGATACCAAACAAGTGAGTGGCGTGTTCAGTGGCAGCTATGCCCTCCATCCCTTTTCGGGACGGAAGGTCCCGGTATGGATAGCAGATTATGTTTTAGCAGGGTATGGTACAGGGGCGGTAATGGCTGTGCCTGCACATGACGATAGAGACTTTCTATTTGCCAGTCATTTCAGCCTGGAAATCCAACAGGTCATTCAGTGCCCGGAGGAATTTGACCTGAACAGCGCTGCCTGGACAGAAAAATCCGGAAAAGCGATGAACTCCGATTTCCTCAATGGTCTTGAGGTGCCGGCTGCGATTGAGAAAGCCATTACAGAAGCAGAGACGCGTGGTTTAGGAAAACGAAAAATCAATTACCGTTTCCGGGATGCAATCTTCTCCCGTCAGCGCTATTGGGGAGAGCCCATTCCCATTATTTTCAAAGACGATGTGCCTTATGCCTTACCGGAATCTGAACTTCCCCTTAGATTGCCGGAGGTAGAATCCTATAAACCTACAGGCACTGGTGAATCCCCGCTGGCCGCCATAGAGTCCTGGGTGAATTTGCCCGACGGTAGCCGGCGAGAAACCAATACCATGCCGGGTTGGGCAGGCTCCAGCTGGTACTTCCTGAGGTATCTGGATGCGCACAATTCCGGATCCTTCAGCGATGCGGAGAAAGCAAAATACTGGATGAATGTGGACCTCTATATTGGAGGAACAGAGCATGCAGTAGGACATTTGCTGTATTCCAGATTCTGGACCAAAGTCCTATACGATCTGGGACATAGCCCGGTAGAAGAGCCTTTTCAGAAACTGGTGAACCAGGGAATGATATTGGGCTACCGTTACTATCTGGAAGCCGATGCGGATAATAAAATTATTTACGGTCTGAAAAATGTTCCTACCGGAAAGGCAACCGTCAAGCTGGAAATTCCCCAGGCCTTGATGGCAGAACATGCTTCATTTAAAAAAGAAAGACTTTCAGAATTGCTCGAACATCATCAGTTGAATCCCAACGGATGGAAGTGGGAAGCACCAGAAGGAGACTTCGTTGAAACACCGGCCTACACAGACAAGATGTCCAAATCTATTGGCAATGTTGTGAACCCCGATGATATGTGTCAGCACTATGGTGCTGATACCTTCCGCATGTACGAAATGTTCCTCGGGCCTTTAGAACAATACAAACCCTGGAACACCAATGGCATTACCGGTGTGCATGGATTCCTGAAGAAAGTCTGGAACCTGTTGCACAATGAAAATGATCAACTCATTCTAACACAAGAAGCCCCCACCAAAGAGGAACTTCGTCTGCTACATACCCTGATCAAAAAAGTGAGAGAAGACATCGAAAGATTATCTTTTAACACCAGTGTGCCGGCCTTTATGGTCTTTGCAAATGAGATGCAGAGGCTGGCTTGCCGCAAGCAGGAGATTTGGACCTCGGCTATCATTTGCCTGGCGCCTTATGCCCCTCATATTGCGGAAGAAATATGGAAAGAGCTGGGCAATACAGATAGTATTTTCACCGCATCCTTCCCGGAATTTAAGGCAGAATATCTGGTATTGGATGAGATAAATTATCCGGTGCAGATTAATGGAAAGACTTCGAATTTTACGCTTACTTATCCGGCAGGACTGGATAAGACTGCTTTGGAGGAAGCTGTTCGTTCAGATGAGAAGTTGGGGGAAATATTGAAGGGAAGAGAGCTGAAGAAACTGATTGTGGTGCCGGGGAGGATTGTGAATTTGGTGGTGGGCTGATCCAACGGCTAAAGCCGTCGGAAAAGGAAGATGCCCTTACAGGGCAAGTCAACCACTGAAGTGGTCGGAAAAGGAAGATGCCCTTTCAGGGCAGGTCAACCACTGAAGTGGTCGAGAAAGGGAGATGCCCTTACAGGGCAGAGGGGATTTTAATCCCAGAGGTAGCGTTTATCGAAGGGGATTTCTTCTTGGTCAAGGAGGGATTCTAATTCGCTTTCGAAAAGAGTTTTGGAATGGTGTGCTTCTTGATTTTGGATGTACCGGACGATTTTGTCTTTCCCGTTTCTATCTATTGAAAATGCAGCGTATCCTTCAGCCCAGTAAAAGTCGTGGAATTCTGGGCCTTGGGTCTTTATCCATATGGAAGAGGTCGCTTTGATTTTTTTAACCAAAT
This sequence comes from Bacteroidota bacterium, assembly GCA_947459115.1. Classification (GTDB taxonomy): domain Bacteria; phylum Bacteroidota; class Bacteroidia; order J057; family RFSG01; genus CANHCC01. Next base: position 2,548 of record CANHCC010000270.1, read on the forward strand.
CCACCAGCGTTATATACTTGGGCATTAGAAAAAGCATGTGGACATGATTTCGATAGCCGCCAACCTGTATCGGGCTTGCACCCATTTCACTACAAATGGTTCCTAGGTATGAAAACAACCGTTCCTCTATTTCAGGTGTAATTCGTGGCTGTCGTTTCTTCGTAGCGAAGATCAGGTGAATGAAGATTTGTGTTAAGGACTGTGGCATATTTTACTTGAAATACTGCCGCAATTCTACACATGAATTCCAATCATCCTCCGGAAAAATCAACCCCCAAAAAGATACTTTTCAATCTTAAAGTCCCCATCCAAAACCTCCAAAATACAATACATCTATCTAATTATCAACCACATAAAACCGGACATTTTCCCATAAAAAAGTACATTTTGTAAAAATACCCTCTAAAGTAAAAGTTCCCCACCCCCTGCCCTTTAAGGGCATCTCCCTTTTCCAATAACTTCAGTCATTACCCCCTGCCCTGTAAGGGCATCTCCCTTTTCCAATAACTTCAGTCATTACCCCCTGCCCTGTAAGGGCATCTCCCTTTTCCAATAACTTCAGTCATTGGCAACCTGCCCTGCAAGGGCATCTCCCTTTTCCGATGACTTCAGTCATAGGATTCCAGCGCCTCCCTCAACTCCCCGGCCGCATGCCTATCTCCGGCTTTCATCGCTACCTCAATCCCGATTTC
>CANHCC010000271.1 GCA_947459115.1 Bacteroidota bacterium
GAAGTAGATAAATAGGTGGTATCCGTTGCCGCGTTCCCATTGAGCCGAAGTTGCCCGGCCGAAACCTGCCATAAGGCGGACTCCCCTCCCCAGGATTTTAACCCACCGGTAAAATCACCATCTCCAAAATCATCGGTCCAATTTTGCGCTGAGGTTGTCGAAACCAGGACCATCAGCAAAAAGCATAGAAGAGTATTAACTCTCGTCATAATAGTATCTTTGTTATCTCAATGGATAAAATTACAGAAAGACCTTAGACAATCAATTATTTCAAAGCAAATTAACCGTGAAAATTGCAATTATTGGTGCGACCGGCTTGGTGGGACAAACCATGCTACAAGTTTTGGCAGAAAGAGGAATTTCCCATCGCCATGAAATTATCCTTGCCGCAAGTCAGGCATCAGCAGGCCGAACCCTCCCGATACATGGTAAAAACACAAAAGTTATTACCCCCGAAGAGACGCTTGCCCTAAGACCGGATTTTGCCCTGTTTTCAGCAGGAGGCGATCCAAGCCGTTACTATGCGCCAATGTTTACAGAGGCAGGGGTATGTGTCATTGATAATTCCTCTGCATGGAGAATGGACCCCTCTATTCCCTTGGTGGTACCGGAAATCAATGCGGCAACCTGTAGAGATCACCTATTGATTGCCAATCCCAATTGCTCTACCATACAGTTGGTGATGGTTCTTGCGCCCTTACACAAAAAATATGGTATTCGTCGAGTTGTAGTATCTACCTATCAATCCGTTACGGGCACCGGAAAAAAAGCTGTAGATCAATTGTTTCAGGAAAGGGAGGCTAAAGAAGGGGCGCGCATATACCCCTGGCCCATTGACCTGAATTGTATTCCCCAATGTGATGTATTCACGGAAAATGATTACACAAAAGAGGAGATGAAAATTATTCAGGAAAGCCGAAAAATATTGGGAATTCCCGATCTTGCCATTACAGCAACTGCCGTCAGAGTACCGGTTATTGGAGGACATTCCGAATCTGTAAACCTCGAGCTTTTAAATGAAATAAACTTGACAGAAATCCGAGACATTTTAAGAACCTCGCCTGGAATTTTCGTTCAGGATGAACCTCAAAATAATTTGTATCCCATGCCGCTTCATTCAAGTGGAAAAGATGAGGTTTTTGTCGGAAGAATTCGAAAAGATGAAAGTATTAAAAATGGCATAAACCTATGGATTTCAGCTGACAACCTTAGAAAAGGGGCTGCAACCAATGCGATTCAAATTCTGGAATATTTGATGAGAACCCGACATGGAGTTGCCTGAATTTACCCCGGGACAACTGGCCTTGAGAAATGGGCAGGATCGGGACGAAATCTGGGTAGCATATATGGGGAATATTTATGATGTTTCAGATAGTCGCCTATGGCGAAACGGTAAACATTATGAACACTGGGGAGGGCAAGACCTGACTAAGGAACTTTCGGATGCACCCCATACGGCATCCGTCTTCAATAAATTTCCAATTGTTGGACGCCTTGCCTCTGCCACTGGGCGTGGCTAAATTCCATTTGACAGCCTAATCCGCACAATTCACCCAAAATCCGAGGAAAATTTGCTATTAATATGTAATTTTACTAACCTCAAGAATTATATCTAAAACTCTGTTTATGCAGAACCCTATATTTTTAAGATTATCCTTTGGGATAGCCTGCCTATTGACCATTTTGCTAATGCCCAGGTCTGCATTCGCTACCCACTATATGGGTGCAGATGTGACTTATACCTGTGCCCCGGCACCGAATAATAACCCTTGTGTTTACAGAATTCTGCATAAGACTTATTACGATTGCAGAGGTGCGGCAACAACCCCACTACCGGGTCCTTCTCCACAACCCTCTCTCAACATTACCTCCACTTGTGGTATGCCAACTCAAATTGGGGGCTGGGTAGCGGTGTCTTACACAGAGGTTACGCCCATTTGCCCCGATACCAGTACCGCCTGCACCGATCCCTTTGCAACGCTCAATGGGGTAACAGAACAAATTTATTACGGAGACTTCGATTTTTGTAGCTTACCCGCAGGGTGTGTGGTAACCATCGGATGGACCAGTTGCTGCCGTAACAATACCATCACCTCTCTCACGAATCCGGGAGGCGATGGCATGTATCTGACCACAAACATAACCGTTGGTCAAAATCCTTGTAACAATTCTCCCCAATTCAACTTCCGCCCGGTGCCTTACATCTGCTTGGGCTTGCCTTATACCTTTAATCAAGGGGCAACCGATTCTGATGGAGATTCCCTTTCGTATGCGCTAGTCCCTTGTAATTCTACCACCACTCCAACGCCTGTAAGCTACGGCCCCGGATATTCCGCAACGGCGCCATTGGGGCCTTCTGCTACCGTAATTTTAAATCCGGTAACCGGAGATTTAACGATTACGCCTACAACCATGCAGGTTGGGGTTATCTGTATTCAGGTAACAGAATGGCGAAATGGAGTGGCCATCAATACCGTAACCCGGGATATGCAGGTTACGGTTATCAATTGCACAGGAACACCACCCACCTCAACCGGAATCAATGGTTCCGGGGTGTTTGATATAACCGCCTGTGGCGGGGAGCTCGTGTGTTTCGACATTCCAGTCATTGGAGACACAGGTAGAATACTAACCGTAAGTTGGAATCAAAATATCCCGGGCGGGGTATTTACCAGTGCCAATGGAACTCAAATTGATACCGTGTTTGGAACTACAACTGCAACCGCTCGATTCTGCTGGCAAACTACTCCCAACATGAATGGGCTGTATCAATTTGTGGTTACAGCAGTAGATGACAATTGCCCGATTAGACAACAAAATCAATACTCGTTTCAAATTCTTGTACAACAACCAACCCCGATTACCATTACCGGTGTAACAACCATTTGCCGGGGCGACTCCACAACCCTCAATGTATTGGGAGGAACAAGCACCTGGTCATGGACCCCAACCACAGGGGTTAGTAACCCTAATATTCGGAATCCGGTTTTATTCCCAACTCAAACCACCACTTATTGCGTCTCTTCGGGAGGGGGAGATTGCCCATTGGTATCCGAATGTGTTACCATTGTAGTTAATACCCCACCTGTTGTAACTGCTTGCAATGACACCACCCTGTGCACAGGCACCGGAGGCGTTCCAATTTGTGCGAATGTAACAGGAGGGGCTTCGCCTTATATCTATGTCTGGAGCCCCAACAATGGCTCACTTACAAATGCAAACACGACGAATC
>CANHCC010000272.1 GCA_947459115.1 Bacteroidota bacterium
ATTTCAGGAATTATATGGCCATCATGCACCCGATTATTACAGGTTGTTTGCAATAGGGTATCTTGTTGATAGGTTTGCCACATGATTCGCTGGCTTTGTCCGGATAAAATTTGGATTGATCCGGTAATAAATGAAAGCCCTATTAGAATTTTAGTAAAACATGTGTTTGCAATCATAATCATTTTACCCAAGGAAAATATTAGACACTCAATCAAAATTAGTGTTTTATTTGTTATGAAACTAATTTGACTATTGGAGGGTGACAGCCCTTATATAGCCTTAGCGTGATGAAAAAATGAATTCACAGAAATCATGACTTAGGCTGTTGTTTATTTTTAACCCAAATTATGCATTAGAAAGTTTTTGCTCCGTGTGAAACGCGTGGAACTACTTCTAATGCTCAATTTCTACATTTTTGTTTCTAAACGCTTTGCATTAGAATCGGTGAGTGTGAAAACATTCTGAATCCCTTATTGATGTTGAGTTGCAGAAATAATCATCGACGCTAATGAATAATCTGGGTTTAATAGTCTAACCAATAATTATCTTAAAAGATGCCTCAGATGCGATTTTTATCAGGATTAATGGTTTGATTCAAAATCTAATGATTGATTAGTTTCATTCATTCTATTTTTAAATATGCCATTTTCTGATAATTAATTCGGGTTTGAATGAATCTAAACATGTTCATCTCCAAACCTGGTTCTATGGGGCATTGAAAAATTCTAAATTTTCAATACGCCTCTGCAAACAGAACTCTTCTTTCCGATGGTTTACCTGTGTAGATGCAGGTTCCGGATTCTGAGGGAGAATCTAAGGGGATACACCGGATTGTTGCTTTGGTTTCTTCTTTGATTTTTTGCTCGGTTTCCGGCGTCCCATCCCAATGGGCCAGGATAAATCCTCCCTTCTGTTCTAATATTTCTTTGAATTCCGCATAAGTATCCGCTCGATAGGTGCGTGAATTCCGCATCTCCAGAGCTCTTTGGTGTAGGTTGCTTTGGATTGAAGGCAAGACTTCCCGGGCGATTTTGTCCACGATGCCTTCAATGGGGAGAGACGCTTTTTCTTTTGTATCTCTTCTTGCCATTTCAATATTTCCCTGCTCCAGATCTCTAGGGCCGAGGGCAATTCTGACCGGGACACCTTTCAACTCCCATTCTGCAAACTTCCAGCCTGGTTTTTTCTGGCGGTCAGAATCCACCTTGACAGTTACCCCGGCTATTTTCAAGGCTGATGCAAGGTCATTTAATTTTCCAACAATGAGATCGTATTCCTCATCTGTTTTATAAATCGGCACCATGACCACTTGAATTGGTGCCAGGGCGGGAGGAAGTACAAGACCATCATCGTCTGAATGCGTCATTACCAATGCTCCCATCAGTCGGGTGGATACCCCCCAGGAGGTTGCCCAGACATATTCCTGTTTATTCTCTTTGGTAGAGAACATGACATCAAAGGCTTTGGCGAAGTTCTGGCCCAAGAAGTGAGAGGTACCCGCCTGTAGCGCTTTCCCGTCCTGCATCATGGCTTCGATACAATAGGTATCCAGTGCGCCTGCAAATCGTTCATTTTCGGATTTTACTCCTTTGATGACCGGGATAGCCATAAATTCTTCCGCAAATGTGGCATACACTTCCAGCATTTGCTTTGTTTCAGCAATGGCCTCTTCTGCAGTTGCATGGGCTGTGTGTCCTTCCTGCCAGAGGAATTCTGCCGTCCTTAAAAAAAGCCGCGTTCTTAGTTCCCAACGCATCACATTCGCCCATTGATTAATGAGTAAGGGCAAATCTCTGTAGGACTGAATCCAATCCCGGTAGGTATTCCAAATAATCGTTTCAGAAGTAGGGCGTATGATGAGCTCCTCTTCGAGTTTGGCTTCAGGATCAACAATGACCCCTTTTCCATCGGGAGAATTTTTTAGTCTGTGGTGGGTGACGACGGCACATTCTTTTGCAAAGCCATCGACATGCTGAGCTTCTTTGCTCAAAAAGGATTTGGGTATCAGAAGGGGGAAATAGGCATTTTGATGACCGGTCTCTTTAAACATTTTATCCAGTTGCGCCTGCATCTTTTCCCAGATGGCATACCCATAGGGTTTAATGACCATGCAACCTCTGACGCTGGAATGTTCTGCTAAATCGGCTGCTTTTACCAAATCATTGTACCATTCTGAGTAGTTTTCGCTTCTGGAGGTAATCTTATTCGCCATACTTTCGTATATTAGAGGTGTAATCAAAAATCCTGCTTTGGGCAGGCGATGCAAAGTTATGGCTTTAATCCTGTTTTTGAATTCTATATTATGAGAACTGTCTATCAAGTGGTCTCCATGTTAGCTTTGGTCGGTGGTTTATATTCCTGCGCCGGCCTGAAGAATAGTGGTTCCTTAAGCGATGAACTCTATGCCCCCAGAAACGCTGAATATACCCCTCCTGCAAAAAAAACTGATACCCGCATGGCGGAAGATGACCGGCAATATCAGGAATATGAGCAAAATGAGTACTCCAAAAATCAGGGTGAATATCAGGATGATGGGTATTATGACGGAGATAACGGCGGTTTTTGTGGGTCTTGTATTTCTAACAGAAGATTTTTTTACGACCCCTTTTTCTCTCCCTACATGGGCTGGGGTTGGGGTGGAGGCTGGGGACTTAACATGGGGTGGGGCATGGGAGGCTGGGGCTTTGGTATGGGATATGGTTGGGGTGGTTTAGGCTGGTATGATCCATTCTGGGGGCCAGGTTGGGGAATGGGCTACGGCATGGGCTGGGGTGGCTGGGGTTGGGGAAATCCGTGGATGACAAATCCATACTTCGCCTATCAACAAGGATTCTGGGCAGGATATAATTCCGGTATTTGGAATCATGATGCAGGAAGACCAAATAGAGTTTATGGACACAGGGGGTCTGTGCTTTCTTCTAATACCAATCAATACGGAGGCGGAGGTGGTCGCTCGACCGGTTCTGGCAGTGGCAATAGAACGGGAAGCGGTGCTTCCGGTAATAATTCCAGACAAATCACAGGAAATAATGGAAGTGTTCAAAGCGGTCGTTCTTCAGGAACGACTCAAAGTAGCAGAGGGCAAAGCAATACCGGTAATGTTAAATCTACAGGGCGGATTTATTCCAGCCCAAGGACAGTGGACCCTTATGATGGGACCCGTTCCTCAGGCACCGTAAGTCCGGGTAGA
>CANHCC010000273.1 GCA_947459115.1 Bacteroidota bacterium
CGATCTCTGCTCTTGGTAATCCGGCTTCCGGGAAGTTTTTTGGAGGCGCTTATGATGGGTATGCTAAAGACAATAATCTGCCCAAAACCCTTGTTGTCACCAGCCCTAATGGAGGGGAAACCTGGTCGGGAGCGACTACCCGAAATATAATATGGAATAGCGGAAATGTGGACAATATCCGAATTGAATATTCCTCTAACAACGGCAGCAGCTGGATTACCATTCAAGCTTCCTATCCTGCCAATACCCAAAGTTTTCCCTGGCTTGTACCAGCGGCAGGCCCCTTGGGTTCAACGCAGTGTTTAGTAAGATTAACCAATGTATTGGATACGACACTATCAGATGTATCCAACGGTAATTTTTCCATTCCTCCTTCCACAGTGGCAGTAGTTACGCCAAACGGGGGCGAAAACTACAAGGCTGGTACCATGACCTCTATTCGTTGGAATTCTGCCAGTATCCTAACCATGCAGTTACACTATTCTACCAATAATGGGTCTTCCTGGGTCTTGATGGCAGATTCTGTGCCTGCCTGGAGAACCTATTTTGGTTGGACTATTCCCTCCGGCGTGAAAAGCAGCCAGTGTTTGGTGCGTGCGCGTAATAAAACAGATACTGTAGTTGTAGATGTTTCAAATGCTACCTTTACGATTGGAGCGTCTCTTCAGCCTGCTTCAGGCAAGTATTTTGGAGGCGCTTATGATGGGTATGCGTTTGACAATAATTTGCCTCGAATTCTTACCGTCCTTACCCCTAATGGGGGAGAAAACTGGGCGGGCGCCTCAACTCAAAATATAACCTGGACGGCACTCAATGTTTCTACGATTAAAATTGAGTTTACCAGTAACAATGGGTCAACCTGGAATACGGTTCAGAATACCTATCCTGCAGGTACAGGCTCCTTTCCCTGGCTGGTTCCGGGTGCCGGGCCTTTGGGTTCCACGCAATGTCGTGTCCGCTTGACAGATGTTTTAGATACAACCCGGGTGGATGAGTCCAATGCGAACTTTAGTATCCCGCCTTCCTCTGTATCCGTGGTTACGCCTAACGGAGGTGAAAACCATAAGGCGGGTACGATGACCTCCATTCGCTGGACCTCTGCAAGTATTCTGACGGTTCAATTACATTATTCAACCAATAATGGATCTAACTGGATCCTAATGGCAGATTCTGTTCCCGCCTGGAGAACCTATTTTGGCTGGACCATTCCATCCGGTATTCAAAGTTCTCAATGTAGGGTTAGAGCCCGGGATAAATCTGATACGGTTGTGTTTGATATATCCAATGCGGCTTTTTCGATTGGAGCCCAAATTCAATCGGCCTCAGGTAAATTTTTTGGAGGTGCATATGATGGATACACGACGGATATTGCTTGTCCTGTTCCTGTTGCAAGCATCTCTGGCAATGCGTTTACTTGTTTTGGTCAGCCAACTACTATTAGTGTTTTCCTGGAGAATTCAAGACCTTGGTCTTTTCAATGGACAGATGGGCAAACGACTCAAACAATTTCCTCTATTGTTACTTCTCCCTATTTGATTCAGGTTACACCAAGCAGCACAAGGACCTATCAAGTTACCAATTTTACCGGTAGTTGTGGTGCCGGTGAGGTAACAGCGCCTTTTGTTCAAAGTGTATCGCCTGCACCAACCGCAACCCTGAGTGGGCCTTCTTCAGTTTGTTTCGGAAATGCAATCCAGCTCTCATTGAATCTTACGGGTGTAGCGCCTTATTCGGTTACCTACACCAATGGCGTAACCCCTCAAACCCTCAATGGTATTACTTCATCACCTTTTTCATTTTCAGTGACGCCTTCTCAGTCTGCTACCTATAGCCTTGTGTCTGCCTCAGATGCTTGTGCTTCGGGGGGTGTTTCGGGGAGTGTTCCTGTTCAGGTAATTAATCCTCCCTCTGTGGTTCTGAGCGGTACTAATACCATTAATCTTAATTCATCGACTCCTCTACAGTTTTCTCTTACCGGAACTTCGCCCTGGAACTTTGCTTATACAGATGGTAATACCATTTATTCAGTTAATGGGATTACTTCCAGTCCTTATTTCGTTTCGGTAACACCTTCGGCTCATACCACTTATTCTCCAGTAAGTGTGAATAATGGTTGTCCGGGAGGTGTTAGTGGAAGTGCTGCGATTACCGTTAATTCTGCTCCTACCGCAGCTTTAAGCGGCTCTGCAAGTGTATGTGCCGGCACTCCTGTTACTTTGTCGGTTAATCTTGGTGGCCCCGGCCCCTGGAATGTAACCTGGACAGATGGGGTTAATACAAATACTCAACATGGGATTACCTCGACGCTCTACACTTTCATTGTAACCCCGACCATCAGTACAACCTATAGTCTGGTGTCTGTTACCAATCCTTTGGTAGGAACAGTAAGCGGCACCGCTGTTGTCAGCGTTACGCCGATTATGAATGTAACGCTGAGTGGCAACCAGACAATCACGCAAAATCAAGTGGCGAACTTAAGCTTTGCTTTGACGGGTAATAGTCCCTGGTCTTTCAGCTATACGGATGGAGTAAGTACCATACCGGTAAGTGGTGTTACGCAAAATCCTTATGTGGTAAGCGTCACGCCCATGCAAACGACGACTTATAGTTTGGTAAGTATGAGCAGTCCCTGCCCCGGTAGCCTGACAGGTACGGCAGTGGTGGTGGTGAATGTTCCGCCAACAGCGGTGTTGAGTGGAAGCCAAAGTTTATGTGCCGGTCAGTCTGCAGTTTTGACCGTTACATTTGGTGGGGGCCCCGGTCCTTACAACCTAAGTTGGACGGATGGTAACAACACCAATACTCAGAATGGGATTACAGGAAGTCCTTACCTGATATCTGTAACGCCTTCTCAGAGTACCACCTACAGCTTAATTTCTGTAAGCAATGTAATACCCGGTACAGTAAGCGGTACAGCAGTGGTTCCGGTTACTATTTTACCGGTCTCCGTGACCGGTCTTCAGACTTTCACTTCAGGCTGTAACAGCTTAAGCTGGACCTGGAATGCAGTACCGGGTGCAACAACTTACTATGCAGATGCTGCCTCAGATCAGAACTTCACGAGTATTCTATCCGGTTGGAACAATGCCTTGCTTGGTAATACGACGAGCCTGACCTTAACAGGTTTGACTCCTGGTCAG
>CANHCC010000274.1 GCA_947459115.1 Bacteroidota bacterium
GGAGTTTTGGGGTAAGTAACTTACCTGGAGTTTTTGGGGTAAGTAACTTACCCGGGAGTTTTTGGGGTAAGTAACTTACCTGGAGTTTTGGGGTAAGTAACTTACCTGGGAGTTTTTGGGGTAAGTAACTTACCTGGAGTTTTTGGGGTAAGTAACTTACCCGGGATTTTAAGGGTAAGTAACTTACCCCCTAAAGACTCTCGCCTCTTAACTGCCGTATGCGCTTCCTTGCCTCGACCTTAAACAGACTGCCGGGATAATCCGACAATACTTTTAAATATAAGTCTGCTGCCGATGATTTGTTTTTGAAATGTAATTCCTGAATTTCGGCTAAGGTAAACAACGCATCATCTGCTAAAATATCATAGGTGTGCTCTTTCAGAATTTTATCCAGGAGGCGAGTGGCCTCTTCTATTTTGCCGCCCTTCAAAAAAATATTTGCCTTCTCCCAGTAGATTTCATCCGTTAAGGAATGCTTTGGGAAGGCAAATAATATCGAATCCAGAAGGGTCATGGCTTCGGAGTTTCGATTTTGATAAATTAACAATTGTGCACGGGCAAATCCCTGTAGCGCATCTGTTGTGGAATCCAATCCTGTGTTGTCCTGAATCAATAGATTGAGCTTTATGGCATCATTGGCAATGTCGTTAGCTGTGTTTTCTTTCAGGGATTTTAAGCGGGCGGAGGATAAATCAAAATCCCCCCGGAAATACGAGAGCAAAGCGCCTTTATATTTTGCCCTCGCACCGGTTTGATCTTGCTTAAACGACTCCTCCACTTCTCCATATTTTAATCTGGCTGAATTGTAATCTCCTTCTATCAGAAAAACATCGCCTAACATCAGATTGATATCTCCTTTTTGATGTGGGTTCAAGGGCATTTGAAACATCTCCTCTAATGTCTTCTTTCCAGATTCGGGCTCGTTCAAGTAATAAATCAACAAGTTGGCTTTTTTTAAGAAGGCCCCGAAAAAGTAGGGATTCTTCCCAAACTGCTTTTCCAGGTCGTCAAATACTTTAATGCATTTGCGTATTTCCACGGTGTCGATGGGACGCATTTCTAAAGCCCGTATTTCGGTATTAATTGCTTTTTCATTCCATGCCTGCAAGAAATAAGGGGATTGAGCATGGTTGTCAATAATATAATCTAATGCTTTATTGGATAAGTCATATTTTTTATTGGATTGAAAGGTCAGGGCAAGTTTATACACGCGCTCTCCATTGCCTTTGGTTACTTTATCTAAGGCTCGGGTCTGCACTAATGCTTCCTGGAAATTTTTTGTCTCCAGGTAATAATCAATAAGTATTTCTCTTAGTCCCTGATCTGATGGGGTTTTCTGGACAGCATCCAATAAGGCCTTTTCTATTTGTGCCTGACTTTCCGGCGTCACCAATTTAATCAGTTGGATGCGGACATAGCTGCTCAGATCCGGACGATATTTAAATAAATTGAGGTATTCCGCTGAGGCTTGTGTAAAGTTTCCTTGAGATGCGTATAGAGCGGCTAATTCATAGGTAAACCTGGAGGAGTCCGCCAAAGCTTTTCTGCCTTGTAAATACGTTCGAACAGCTTCCGGCCCATGCGCATTTGAGGCAAACCAACCGGCTACAGAACTAAACCCATAAAGATCCCGGAGTTTTTTGTTAATTAATTCATCCCATACTTTTCGTGCATCATTGGGTTTGCCTGTTCTGAAATAAATGTCTCCTTTTTGTGCAAGCCAAAGAGGTTCGGATGGGTTTTTTTTGATCACTTTTTCTACAAAGTCCATGGCTTCTTTTGCTTGTTGAAGCCGTATGTGACATTCGATGATTTTTTCGGCAAAGACTTTCTCAGAAGTATTCTGTTTGTAAAGCCTCTCATAAACTTCAAGCGCTTTGAGAAATTCTCCGTCCGAAAAATATTGTTGTGCCAGTTCTGCCTCTCCGGATCCTTGCGCCATGCCGGCGGACCCGCCGATTAGCAGGAACAGAATTATGAAAATCCAATGCTTCATGTGGTGAATATACGAAGGAAACGCCAATTTGTGATAGCCCCTAACGACAAAAGCCACCCGGAGGTGGCTATTGATTTCTTTGAGGTATTTAGAATTACATACCGATGAGTTTGGTGTATTCTTCTGCCGTCATCAGATCAGAGATGTCCGGATCGCTACCAACATCCATCTTAATCATCCAGCCTTTACCATAAGGTTGAGAGTTTACCAATTCCGGTTGGTCCTGAAGGGCTTCGTTCACTTCTTTGATCGTTCCTGAGATAGGTAAGAACAAGTCAGAAACCGTCTTCACCGCTTCTACCGTTCCAAACACATCATGTTTCTCCAGGGTGTCCCCTTCGGTTTCAATTTCAACATATACAACATCCCCTAATTCCCGGGCAGCAAAAGCTGTTACGCCCACTACTGCTGTATTTCCCTGAATACGAACCCACTCGTGGTCCTTGGTGTACATCAAATCTGAAGGAAATTCCATATTCTTTCGTTTTTAAATTTGTGGCAAAGTTACTTTTTTAATTTAATTCTTTATCGGTTTTTAGATACTATTATGGCTGTTTGGTAAAAATGTTGTTTATTGTTCATTATCAGTCAAATATATTTTTTGAATTGAGCTTTTCAGGTTATAATCCCTTTTTGATCTATTTGATTTGAGTTTTGGATTATTTAAACTAACACCTAATTTTTCAAAGCTGCGCCAAATGCGTTTCAGCCAGATTCAGCAGTTTGCTTTTTTCTGTCGCGGATTTTTTCTCCCAGGAGGATAACAAGAGGGAGGTTCGGGGATTATTTCCAAACACTTCTCTGTGTCGGGTAATAAACCGCCAAAATAACCCATCCCAGGTTTCTGTCCAGTCTCCTGAAGGATAATCACTCATTTTTAAAATATAATTACTTCCGGACACATAAGGCTTGGTCGTCATCATGCCCCCATCGGCAAACTGAGACATCCCGTACACATTGGGTACCATGACCCAATCGTAAGCATCCATAAATCCCTCCATAAACCATGAATATACGGCATCCGGATTTATCTCACAGATTAAGAGGTAATTTCCCATAATCATGAGCCTTTCAATATGATGGAGATATCCGGTTTCCTGGATTTTTTCCACGCAATGGTCCACCGGAAATAGGCCGGATTGA
>CANHCC010000275.1 GCA_947459115.1 Bacteroidota bacterium
CCCCCCACCCGGTAAGTTACTTACCCACCCGTTGGTTACCATCCTTATTTGATTAATTTTACACACAGAATACTCCAGACGAGTAAACTTCGTTTAATTCAGGCATTTCGTTTTCATGGCAGATATCATTTTCTTTTCCATTTTATTTATCCTCGTGGCAGGATTTCACGCAGGATTGTATCGTATGTTCGCGTTGGCGGGGCGCCCCGGATACCAGGCGCTAATCCCTGTATATAACTGGCATATTTGGAATCAAATCACCGGTCGCCCGTCCTGGTTCTTCTTACTGGGCCTGATTCCGGTGGTGAACATTTTTGTGTTTGTCGGCATGTTGGGGGACTTGGTAAAATCTTTCGGACGCTCCGACCTTAAATCTGAATTGTTTAGCGTGATTGCGCCCTATGCTTATTTCCTTTGGTTAAGCAATCAACCCGACACGCGCTACGAGGGACCGGCATTTAAAGGCCTTCAACCCGTTAAATTGGTTAAGAAAAGCTTCTTTAGAGAATGGGCAGATGCGCTTATCTATGCTGGAACCGCCGCGCTCTTAATCCGCACTTTTTTTGTAGAAGCCTTCATGATTCCAACCGCCTCCATGGAAAGAAGTATGATGGTTGGCGATTTCCTCTTCGTCTCAAAATATAGCTATGGGATTCGTATGCCGATGATTCCAATTTCGTTTCCCTTCGTGCATAATAAATTGCCAATGGTCAATGCGAAATCCTATTTGCCCTGGCTCAAACTCCCCTATTACCGAACCCCTGGTTTTACAGAGGTCAAAAGAAATGACATTGTCGTCTTTAATTATCCGGCGGATGATGTTCGCCCCAATAATCCGGAATTGGGACCCGTTACCGAGCCCAGTCTTAAAGAAAACTACATCAAGCGCTGCGTGGCTCAGGCAGGCGACTTGTTTGAAATACGAGATCAACAAATTTATATCAATGGGCAACCCGGAAATAACCCAAAGAACATGCAATTCTCCTGGCTGGTCTTTTCTAAAGTCCCTCTGAACCCTAACAAGAAACTAGCAGAACTCGGATACCGGGACCCCAACGACAGCAATCGTAACTGGGGAGAATTTCCCTATCAGATGTATCCCTATCTGACACAGGATTCTTTGATGTCTATGGTACAACAATATGGATACCCCTATGAATTCTTAATGACCGGAGAAATGGCAGAAACTTTCAAGGCCTTTCCCCACATTACGAAAGTCATGCGTCTCCCCCAGCCCAAAGGTTACATTATGCCTTATGAACAGGCCTGGGTCTATCCTCAAGACACCCTAAATTTCAAATGGAATCTGGACAATTACGGTCCTGTAACCATACCAGCCAAAGGCAGTACCGTAACCCTCACACCGCAAAACCTCTCCCTATATGCCCGTATCATCCGGGATTATGAAGGCCATTCACTGGAAACAACCGCCGATGAAATTCGCATAGATGGAAAACCTACAACCTCCTATACCTTCGGCATGAATTATTACTTCATGATGGGCGACAACCGCAATAATTCTTTGGATTCCAGATATTGGGGATTCGTACCGGAAAATCACATCGTCGGCAAACCCATCATGGTATTTATGTCCTTCGAAGGCGGCTTTAGAATGGACCGATTTTTTCATTTCCCCGAGTAATTAGTCCGAGGGACGGAACACCGTCTAAAGAGATAAGCTCTCTAAGGATATCTGAATGGTAATGGCATATTTTGTCGGGAATCTCAATTTAAACCAATAATTGACTGTAAAAATTGCTTGTAGGTTTTATAGGCCTACCTGAACCTTCCCCCCGCTTTACATTATTATTTGCACTATGAAATCACGCATAGTATCTATCGCATTGGCGCTTGCCTCAATTTAATGATGCAATTCCCCTTATGCCCAATTGAATGGAGTCCTAATCTTCAAGCAGAAACAAGGGTTCGAAGCCAATTTTCCTTACTGAATAATATTTGACAGTGGCAAACTAAATTCATTTAAATTAGAGAAATGAAATCATGGTTAACGATTATCCTCCTGATCGTGGATGTACTTCTCATTGCCTTCGGGATTTATGGAACAGGCAAAGTCTTGCAATTATACAGACAGTCTGTATATTCAGAAACTGAACCTATTCTATCTTATGTGGTTCATCCGAAGAAACAAAAGCTTCAATTGTTTTGGAAAGACGAAAATGGACAAATCCTGGGAAATTTTGATAATTTAATTCAACATGTAGAAAGCAAAAATGAGACTTTAATTTTTGCAACCAATGGGGGCATGTATGATAAAAACATGGCCCCACAAGGCCTTTACATTGAAAACCATAAAACCCTAAAACCAATAGACCTGAGAAAAGGGAAGGGTAATTTTTATTACCAACCCAATGGGGTATTTTATCTGACAGATACTCAGACACCCGGCATTTGTAGCAGTAAGGAATTTAAGAATACCGGTAATATTCAATTTGCAACTCAATCCGGACCTATGCTGGTGATAAACGGAAAAATCCATCCCTCAAAAGCATTCAGACCCCAATCTAACAGTTTAAATATCCGAAATGGGGTTGGCATTTTACCCGATAATTCAGTCCTATTTGCGATGTCCACCAGACCCATAAACTTTTATGATTTTGCGATGTATTTCAAAGCCAAGGGTTGTAAAAATGCGTTATATCTAGATGGCGCAATATCTAAAACCTATTTACCCCAGAAACACTACACCGAAACTGGTGGGTATTTTGGGGTGATGATTGGCGTGACTCAATAGATAGACAATATTACATATCGTTTAGCTAACTATTAAATCCCTCTGGATTCGTGTAGAGCAGGTTTAGGCTGAATGGAAGCATAACGCCTATTCGTCGCTAATTCGAAAAAGAATTAGATGAGAATAAACCCGAGGCAGACCATGTACCAATGGTTATCCCTGAACTCTAACAGATGATCATCAAATAGTTAAAATTCCAAAATGGTGACTTATCAAAGCAACCGAATGTGGTACATAACCCAATACCTGGAAGATGGATATTAAAAGATTTACAAAATCTAATGAAAAATATCCTTCGCCCATCACCAAAGGTTGCAGAAACTATCTATTTTCAGGCGATCAAGGCAGGGATGTTGTATCGTCTGGTATGTACCTGCAAAAGGCA
>CANHCC010000276.1 GCA_947459115.1 Bacteroidota bacterium
ACCTGCACCTTCATGCATATCTACATCTTTTCGTAAGAGGCTGCCTATTTTCGAAAAAAAACTCCCTCATGCTGCTCGCTACCTTGTACTTTACAAGCTTAATTCATTGGAGTCAGCCGCAGGCTAAACCCAAAGTTGATACATTCCCTAATCGACCTCCCAATATTGTTTTCATCATGAGTGACCAGCATTCTTATGATATGGTTGGCTGGCACGAAGGAAGCCAAGCACATACACCTATTCTCACTTCTCTTGCACAGGAAGGAATTGTATTCAAACATGCAGTTTCAACTTCTCCCCAATGCACCCCATTCAGAAGTATGTTGATGAGCGGGATGCATGCCATTCGAAACGGTGCAATTAATAACGATATACGAATGCTTTCCAGTGAACAGATAGGTCTCCCTGGCGCATACTTCGCAGAACAATTGGAAAAAAACAACTATCGAACAGGCTACATTGGTAAATGGCATTTGTACGGAGGGGATCGGGCAAGACCTATTCCCGCAGGACCTTTCCGGTATGGATTTAATGGCACATTCTTATCAAACAACTGCACATTGAATTTTGATGCAGGTAAAGCCTATTGGTGGGACAGTTCAGGCACCAGGCAATACCAAGACAAATGGGAACCCTTCGGCCAATCGATGCAGGCTCAAGCATTTATTTCCACGACCGACGATAGACCATTTGCACTCTTTATTGCCTTCCACCCACCTCATGATATCGGAGGCAATAACTACAAAGCACCGGATGAATTAATGAACAACTATAAGAATTCGTCAATAAAAATTCGTCCAAATGGACAAGATAATTTTGAAAATAGAAAAAGATACCATGGACATCTCGCTATGATTAGTGGAATAGACAAAGCTATTGGGATGGTAGTAGCAACGCTAAAGGATAAAAACTTACTTGAAAATACCATAATAGTTTTCACTTCCGATCATGGAGACATGCTTTTCTCTCACAAATGGCCCAATAATAAAGGTCGTCCAGAACAGGAATCGATTCGTGTTCCGTTAATAATCAGCTGGCCCGGAAAACTTGATGCCGGCATTCAGGAAACACCTATTGGCACTCCTGACCTTATGCCTACTATTCTTGGACTTATTGGAATCAAACCTCCTAATTCATGTCAAGGTACTGATCTGAGCAGAGTAATCACTTTAAGCCGACAAATCAGGAATCGGAAAATACCAATTTATAATCATCAACATAATTGGAGAGGTATCTACACTCGACGCTTTACTTACGCTTTTAGTACAGATCCAAACGCTGACTCAGAAAAACTACCTAATACTGACACTACACATAGCCGATTTGTACTTTACGATCGTAAAAAAGATAGATGGGAAATGAGTAACATGTATAACCATCCTAGTTATTCGAGGTACCGTAACAGATTGGCAAATGCTACATACAAATGGATGAAGAAAACAGGAGATCCGAATATGCCTTATCAAAAAATCATAGAGATCATCCGGAAACTATCAACAAATCCAACACAGGGATGGCCCGCTGCCGAAGGCGAAGTTAAGGGTGTCCCTTTCAAATTAATTGCAGCAAGTACCAACAACTGAATATGCTACAAACATAGATGAATAGAATTCATACATGCGAGTATATTTATCAATGAAAGTAATTAAACCGATTATCTTTCAAAAATATAAAAATCAACTTTATCAGATTTCTGCACATAGAAAATCCTGAATAATCAAGATTGCAAAAAAATGAGAAAAGACATATCCAATATTTATCAGGTTCTAAAGATTGATGAACAATCAATTACCCCTAAATACATGCAGGTTACAAATGCAATCTTCAATGCAATCAGACATGGGCACCTTAAAGAAAAATATCTGCTTCCCAGCATCAGTGATCTGAGCTTCGAACTTGATATTTCAAGAGATACAGCGGAAAAAGCATACCGCAATCTTAAGAAAATGGGGATAATAGACTCCGTCCCTGGAAAGGGGTATTTCGTAGGAAGCAGAAAGATTGATAACATGAATAGGGTTCTATTAATGTTCAACAAACTCAGCCACCATAAAAAAATCATCTATGATGCATTCGCAGATACACTAGGAGATTTCGGCATGATTGACTTCTATATATATAACAATGACTATAATCTATTCCAAAAAATCCTTAAAGGGAAAATGGATGACTATACATATTATGTAATAATACCTCATTTCACCGATAGTAATAGTTCCCCACAAGAAATACTTAACAGACTACAAGGAAAAAATTTAATTCTTCTAGATAAAAATCTTGATAACGTAACTGGAAAAGTTGGCGCTGTTTTTGAAGATTTTGAAAAAGATATATATAATGCTCTGGTGGAAGCAAATGATCGCCTATCGAAATACAATACACTTAAAATCATCTTCCCAAAAAATTCATACTACCCAAAAGAGATACTGAGAGGATTCGTTAAATTCTGTGTCAATTTCGCATTTTCATATAAGATTGTAGAAGATATCGCACGCGAACATTTAAAAAATGGTGAAGTCTATATTAATCTAATGGATGACGACCTGGTAATCCTATTACAAAAAGTTAAGGAAACAAAGTTGATCCCCGGAAAGGAAATTGGCATTATTTCTTACAATGAAACACCTGTTAAGGAGTTCATTCTAAACGGTATTACAACAATCTCTACAAACTTTACTGAGATCGGAAATATTGCCGCCAAGATGATCAGAGAAAATAACTTGGGAAATATCTCTGTTGATTTCAAACTTACAATTAGAGCCTCACTCTGACAAGAAGACAAATATGAATATTTATTATATATAAATTTAATTAAATGATTTTCATAACTATATAAATACTCTTAATTCCTATTTTTTAGGTAATCAACAAATCATAATTCTTTTAAAAATTAACTATTATGAAAAAAAGAAGCTTACTTATTCTTGCTGTCCTTTTTCCATACTTTTTTGAACTCCATGCACAGAGAAATGGTACTATCACAACAGATAAACTTCAGCCATTGCCTGCCGGAGCTTCCGTAATGAAGGGGTACCTGGGAAAAAAAATGGACCAGTGCATTCAAAATGGAATCATGAACAGGGCATTTGAGCTATATATCAAACCCTTTGAGGTCAG
>CANHCC010000277.1 GCA_947459115.1 Bacteroidota bacterium
TACCACCGCCGGCACCTCTTGCATCTACTGTCAACTGAGTAACCCCGGGAGGAACAGTAAAGGTTGTCGTGACACCGGTAAAATTGAAAGTTTGAGTCTGTGCAAATATTCCCGACATCGAAAATGCCATAAGCACAAACAGAAAACTCCTGGATAATAAATTGAAGAGTCCGGCTTGAAAGGCTTTCATTTTATACTTGAGACAAAAAGCTCTCAATAAAATTGAACCAGGATAAAAAATAGTTGTAAATGAATTTGTCATTGCAAATGGCATTCTAAAACCTTGAAAATCAAACCAAATATAAGCATTTAAGACAAAAATTATAAATAATCCATGTCTTGAATTATTTCTTATTTATATCAATCTGATTATCAACAAATTAAATTATACATAATTTATGCCTGATTGTGGATAATTCTAGTCTTAAAGAAATCAAAAAACGAACAATACGAATTTGAAGACTCAAATAATTCTGAATTTATCGTTCTATAATTTTTAATTGGAGCAAGCCTGAAAGAACCTTAATGTTTGTTCAATATTGGTGCGATCTCTACTGAAAAACCTGTGCTTCTAATCGTCCGGAAGTCAACTAAAGAGACGAATTCATCGAGAGCATTTTCCGGACGCTCAAAAACTCCACTAATTTTGCAGTAGAAAGTATTTATTCATCCTCAAAACTTTTAATTCCCTATTTCGGTTTGGCTAATGTGTATGTTTCTAATATCGTTATCGGCGCAGGCCTGGGAGGAATTTCAACAGCAATCACGCTGGCAGCCCAAGGCCAACAGGTTTTAGTCCTTGAGAAAAATGACCGCCCTGGGGGCAAAATGGACGAAGTTCTTTCTGATGGCTACAGATTTGATACCGGTCCCAGTTTGTTGACCATGAAATTTGTTCTGGATAGCTTATTTCAACTCGCAGGAAAACAAACGGATTCTTTTCTGGAGATTCATCCTATCGATCCTATCTGCAGGTATTTTTATCCGGATGGGATTCGCTTAGATGCGCATGCAGACATACGCAAAATGCAGCGCAACCTACCGGAAAAGTTAAGGGTGGATCAGGATGCATTGCGCCAATTTTTCGAGTATTCTAAAAAGATTTACGATCTGACGGCCGATCTGTTTTTATTTGATAGCATTCGGAATCCGGCACATATTTTTAATCCTCAAGCCTGGAAGGTGTTGTTTCAATTAAGGAGTATTGACGCCTTTAGGACTGTACATCAAGCGAATCAATCCTACTTTAAAAGTCCCCACCTCGTACAATTGTTTGACCGCTACGCTACCTACAATGGTTCTAATCCCTTTCAAGCCCCCGCTACATTAAATATTATTCCGCATGTCGAATACACGCTGGGTTCCTGGTACATTAAAGGTGGCATGTATCGCCTGACGGAAGCCCTTATAATCCTTGCTGAATCGCTCGGGGTTAGGTTTCAATATCAAACACCGGTCTCAGAAATTCTTGTTGAAAACAAGCGGGTGAAGGGAATTAAAACCATGGCAGGTGATTCCATCGCTTCCGATAATGTCATTTCGAATTCGGATGTTGTCCATACCTACACCCAATTGTTGAAACCGCCCTATCAGCAGTTAAAATGGGAGAAAAAAGAGCCTTCCTGCTCTGGCTTGGTTTTCTTGTGGGGAATCAAAAAGTCTTATTCTCAATTATCCCACCACAACATTCTGTTTTCAGAAAACTATCAGCAGGAGTTTCAGGAAATCTTCCAAAATCGGAAAGCCCCAACCGATCCCACTGTATATATTAGTATTACGGCTAAACAAGATCCTACGCACGCACCGGATGGCTGTGAAAACTGGTTTGTACTTGTAAACATGCCGTGGATCAATGAACAGGAAACAAATACAAATGAGGAGGTAAACGCGATACGGCAGGCGGTATTCCGGAAATTAATTTCGTGTGGAATAGAAAGTCCTGAAGCGTTTATTGAAACGGAAAAAATCCTAACACCGGCATATTTGAGACATCGTACCTGGACCAACAAGGGCAGCATTTATGGCTTATCCTCCAATCATCGTAATGCAGCTTTCAACCGACAAGATGTAAGATGCCGATCCATAAAAGGCTTGTATTTCGCAGGAGGTAGCGCTCATCCGGGAGGTGGGATTCCGCTTGTACTTCTCTCCGGTATGCTCGCGGCAAAGGCCGTATTAAAAGATTTAACATGATTAAAGAACAACCTGCATCCTGGGCACATTTTCTGTTCCGTCATTGGTTAAAAAATCTATTACGCCAAGACTTTCATGCGATCTATCTGATCGGCGAAATACCTACCTTGCCTAAAGATGCACCGGTAATTATGACGCCTAACCATTCCTCCTGGTATGATGGCTTTATTCCTTACTGGCTTAATGAAACGGTCTTTCACCGACATTTCTATATCCTGATGCTGGAGAATCAATTAAGAAGATATTGGTTTTTTCAAAAATTAGGCGGCATTGGGATGAAACAGGATTCTCCCCAGGATATTAGAAAAACATTGGCCTATCTGAATACAAAACTGAAACCGGAGTCCTTGCTGGTGTTCTTTCCTCAGGGTAAAATTATTCCGGAATTACCGGGCAATTATGCCTTGGCTGAAGGCCTTCGATTTCTAAACCATAATCCCGATACCAGAATTCTTCCCACGAGGTTTAGGATAGAATCCCTGAATGAAAGAAAGCCAACTTTATTTATCGCCTTTGAATCTCCCTTGTTACATAGGGATTATGTCAAACAGCCGGAAATTTTACAGGATGCGTTTCAATCCTTAAGAGACCGCATGAATACTGAACTTAAAAAAGAAGCCTTTGGCACCCTCTTGCATGGAAAACCTCTTCAATCTCTTTGATGTTTCGCTCATGCTATGGGCGCTGTTCACCCTCACCCAATTGGTATTTCTGGCCATCGTTGCTGTTAATGTGCGTTCCGTTAAAAGTCCATCAGGGAATCCAATTCAAACCCCTTTGGTCTCTGTTCTCATTCCTTTAAGAAATGAATCTGATAATGTAAATGACCTGATTCAAACGCTTACCCAACAAGATTACCCTAACCTGGAAATTTTATTGTTGGATGATCAGTCTGAGGACGATACCTGGCTCAA
>CANHCC010000278.1 GCA_947459115.1 Bacteroidota bacterium
CAGAAGTGGGGGCCACACATAGAGCAGAAATGTGCCACCTTGGCATTTTCAGCGGGCAGTGTCTCATCGTGGTATTCACGGGCGGTATCCGGATCCAGGGAGAGATTGAACTGATCATTCCATCGGAATTCAAATCGTGCTTTACTCAGGGCATTGTCCCGATATTGAGCCCCGGGATGACCTTTGGCCAAGTCAGCGGCATGCGCTGCAATTTTATAGGTGATGACCCCATCTTTAACATCCTTACGATTGGGCAGTCCTAAATGTTCTTTCGGCGTTACATAGCATAACATGGCACAACCAAACCAGCCAATCATGGCAGCCCCGATACCGGAAGTAATGTGATCGTATCCCGGAGCAATGTCTGTGGTGAGGGGGCCGAGTGTATAAAAGGGGGCTTCTCCACATACTTCAAGTTGCTTGTCCATGTTTTCCTTAATAAGATGCATGGGCACATGGCCAGGCCCTTCTATCATCACTTGTACATCATGTTTCCAGGCGATTTTGGTAAGTTCGCCCAGCGTTTCCAACTCCCCGAATTGAGCAGCATCATTGGCATCTGCAATGCTGCCGGGTCTTAGTCCATCCCCCAGAGAGAAACTCACATCATAGGCCTTCATGATTTCACATATTTCCTCAAAGTGGGTATAAAGAAAATTCTCCTTATGATGAGCCAGGCACCATTTTGCCATGATTGAGCCCCCGCGAGATACAATGCCGGTGACGCGTTTTGCGGTCAGAGGTACATATCTCAACAGCACGCCGGCATGAATCGTAAAATAATCGACCCCCTGCTCTGCCTGCTCGATTAAGGTATCCCGAAAAATTTCCCAGGTCAGGTCCTCGGCTTTACCATTTACTTTTTCCAGTGCCTGATAAATAGGGACTGTTCCAATTGGTACGGGAGAATTTCGAAGGATCCATTCCCGGGTTTCATGAATGTTCTTTCCGGTGCTAAGATCCATAATAGTATCAGCACCCCAGCGGCAAGCCCAAACAGCTTTTTCTACCTCTTCTTCTATGGAAGATGTTACGGCAGAATTTCCAATGTTGGCATTGATTTTAACAAGGAAATTTCGCCCGATGATCATGGGTTCGGACTCCGGGTGGTTGATATTCGCCGGAATGATGGCGCGTCCGGCAGCTACCTCTTCTCTGACAAACTCCGGCGTAATAATACTCTTAGGCGTTCTGGCGCCAAAACTTTCGCCGGGATGTTGCTGATTGAGAGCCATCCACTCCTCAATTCTTTGATTTTCCCGAATAGCAATGTATTCCATCTCCGGGGTTATTATCCCCTTCCGTGCGTAGTGGAGTTGGGTTACATTTTGACCAGCCTTGGCTTTAAGCGGCGTGGTATGTTGATGAAACCTTAAGGCTTCCAAGGCCGGATCTTCTAAGCGCTTGCGTCCGTAGGCACTGCTAAGCTCAGGCAAGGTTTCTACATCCTGACGGTTAAGAATCCATTCCTGACGCAAAGGTTTCAGCCCTTTCCGAATATCTATTTCAGCTGATGGATCGGTGTAAGGACCACTGGTATCATATACCGTAACCGAAGGATTGGGAATAGGTTCAAAGTTTCCATTCCCTGCAAATGAAGCAGGAGAGCTGGATACTGATATTTCCCGCATGGCAACCTGTATAGGATGAATTTTTCCCGGTACAAATATTTTTTGGGATGCAGGGAAAGGCTCAGTTGTGATGGCACGCGCCTCCAAATTGACGGAGGTCTGAGTACGATTTTTCTTATTTTCAGTTTGACTCATGATTTTCAGGAATAATAGAATTAGAATTGGTGTCTGAATTTTCCTTAAAGAAAACACAGTCCACGGGAATTTCAAAACGCAGGTAATGTATATTCTTGTTCCTTAACAGGAACTTTTTTTCGAAAGAGGTTAGATGCCTGGCAATGGGCGGCACCGGGCTGAGGGCATGAAGATCAGAGGTGTTTTCCAACAAAGGGATATTCAGGTCCTTGAGAACCATGCGGGTATATTCAGCTAATCCATCATTATCTGTTTTTAGGAAAATTTGCCCCCCGGGTTTTAAAATGGTTTGGTAGCGCTGAAGAAAAGCCGGATTGGTCAGGCGTTTTTTTTCGTCCCGGTCTTTGGGAAAGGGATCAGGGAAGGTCAGCCAGATGGCATCCACTGAGCCCGGCAGAAATACTTCAATGAGTTTTTCTGCATTCATTCTTAAAAAGGCAATGTTGTTGAGATTACGCTCGATTGCCAGATCCGCGCCTCTGCAAAGCCGGTCTGATTTCAAGTCGATAGCCAGAAAATTTATTTCCGGATGATCCAAAGCCAAACCAATGGAAAGTTCAGCCTTGCCGCATCCCGGCTCAATATGAATGGGATGCCCGTTATGAAAGACTTTATCCCACTGACCATTGACTGAGACCGGGTCACCGAAACAATTTGGCAGGGCATGAAATCTATCGTGTCTTTGTGCTTTAACTCTACCCAAAACTATAGGATTTAGAATACAAATGTAAGGTTTCCCCTGCTGCAAGGTGTACCTTGCAGCAGGGAAAAAAGTTCAAACCTTTGTTTTTATAGGGTTTATAGTGCAAATTTGCACCCGTAAATATTTAAGCCTCAAATCTATGTTAAACCTTTTCACTTCCGAGTCAGTTTCTGAAGGGCATCCCGATAAAGTCGCTGACCAGATTTCTGATGCTATTCTGGATGCCATGCTGGCTCAGGATCCTCATTCCCGTGTTGCATGTGAAACCCTTGTTACTACCGGACAGGTTGTCGTTGCAGGAGAAATCACAACTAAAGCTTTTGTGGATTTACAGGATGTAATCCGTAAGACCATCGAAAGAATTGGTTACACAAAAGCGGAATATATGTTCGATTCTAAATCCTGCGGGATTTTGGAAGCCCTTCACCAACAATCTCCTGATATTGCTCAGGGGGTCAATGAAGGTGAGGGATTGGATAAAGAACAAGGTGCAGGTGACCAAGGGATGATGTTTGGTTATGCCAGCAAAGAAACACCTGAGTACATGCCTATGGCTCTGGCGTTTTCCCACCGCTTGGTAAAAAAACTTGCAGACATCCGTAAAGA
>CANHCC010000279.1 GCA_947459115.1 Bacteroidota bacterium
AGTTTTAAAAAATCTTTTCTTTCCATAAGATTTTGTCTTGGCAAGACTTGCCTGGTGAAACAAGGTGTGGGAAAGGTATAAAATTGGAAGACAAGTATGAAGTTGACTTATGCCTCAAATCATTTATTCATTCGAATCCACTTCTTTGTCCCATTTAAGCCGAACCAGCCCGAGTTTGTTCTGGTCTGCGTCTAAAATTTGGAAAACAAAAGGTTCTATTACAATGGTCTCCCCTTTGGCGGGAATCTGTCCTGCCTGATCCATGATAAAGCCCCCGAGGGTTGTATAGTCTCCTTCCGGAATCCTGAAGTCATAGGTATCATTCAAATAATCCACAGGTTGTCTTGCCGAAAGTAACCAAACGCCGGGCGATTCTTGTTTTTCGATGAGTTCTTCTTCACCGGGCTCATCGTGTTCGTCCTCAATATCCCCAAGAATTTCTTCTATCAAATCTTCAACGGTAACCAGGCCTGAGGTGCCACCAAATTCATCTACTACGATGGCAGTGGTTTTACGGTTTATGGTAAATTCGGTCAGAAGCAAGCTTGCAGGCATGGTTTCCGGAACAATTAGGACCGGTTGTAAGATTTCAGGTATGCCTGTGGGTTTTTTAAATAATTCAATGGAATGCACCGTTCCTTTCACCTGATCCAGTGTTTCTTCAAAAATTATGATTCTTGAGAGTTCTGTTTCCAGGAATTTCTCTTTCAATTGTTCAATGCTACTTTCAACAGGAAGGGCGATGATATCAATTCTTGGAATCATAATGTCTTTAACCCGAATCTTATTGAAATCCAAAGCTTTGTTAAACGCATCGGTGTCAATTTCCGGATTGTGATCGGAACTGGTGTTTTTTTCTCCGGCCACTAAATTTTGACGGATAAAATGATCTAAATCTGTCCGTCCAAGCACCAGAGATTCTTTTTCAGTGGGAATCCGAAGTAAATACTTCATCATACCAATTGAGATTCCGGAAACTGCTTTGGATAAGGGATACAAAACCACTAAAAACAGGGACATCGGCAGAGCGGTTACTTCTAGCATTCGATCTGGATCTCTGCGGAACAAGGCTTTGGGTAAAAACTCTCCAAACAGGAGAATAATAGCCGTGGAAATGGTTGTTTGACTTAACAATAACAACCAACCGGAGTTGTCCCATACATTTAATTGCTGAAGTGGGTCATCGATTATTTTGGATAAAGCGAGGCCATATACCACGAGGGCAATATTGTTACCGATGAGGAGGGTGGTAATAAACAGGCTGTTTTTATGGATAAAACGGGAAAGAATACCTGCAATAAATTCCCCTTGTTTGTTGCGGAGCTCTATTTTCAGGCGGTTTGCAGAGAAATAGGCAATTTCCACTCCTGAGAAGAAGGCGGAAAGCAAGATCATTCCTAAAACAAGTGTCAGATCCATTATTTAGAAGAATCAGAGGAAGGTGTCTTGTGTTTTTCAGTAGCTCGTCTCATTGTCCGTCGAATGCTATACATGAAAGAGAAAATGAGAATTCCCCCTAATAGGCCATAGGCTTCCATGGTTGTCAGGGTTTTGTGTAAGGTGGCATAGACCACCATGAGGGCCAGTGCCCCTGTTAAATAAAAATATTCCAGGTATTGTTTCATTACTCTTTTACTTTGATGGTTCCCCGGATTTTAAAAATCCGGTAAGTGTTAAATCCGGAGTTGGCCTCTAAACCATCTCCGTATAAAATTTCGTCTTTGGTGGTAATTTTTACAAATTTTTGGGTGTAAATCAGGTCTTTTTCCCGATTCCAGAATAATTCTTCAGTTTCCAGTTTTGCGCCTTCAGAATTCACTAGTTCTACAGAACCCCTGGCTTCTGCAATACCATTTTGTTGATTAATTTTTCCGTATTGCGCGTTCAATCGGCTGTCTTCTTGTCCCGTTACTTTATTGAACATGGTGAGGGTTAGTCCCTGATTCATCTCCAGTTCTGACTGCCCTTCCTTATCTTTAGATTTAATTTCCTGCAAATAAGGGGCCTTTAGGCGTGCCGTGAGCTTTCCGGAATCGGTGTATAGGTAGGTCACGCCCCAGGATTCCTGGGTGGGCATGGACTTACGGAATAAATCCATTACCTGTTGTTCGGAAGCAGATTTTTCACAACCTGTCAGAAACATCCCGAGGATAAGGAAGCTGGCAGGGAAGATAAAAATGATCCCGGGAATGAAAACCCGTGGAAATTGCGACATCCTGTTTAGATTTACGCAAAAATACAGAATGGATTACAATTTCTTGAGAAATCACTTTCGGGAAAGGTCAGAGGCCCTGTTTCCTGAGGTACAAGCCTTGAGGCGTGAGATACATGCCAATCCTGAGTTGGCGTTTGAGGAGAACGAAACAGCAGCATTGGTAAGCCGAGAACTCGATGCGCTCCAAATTTCACACACCAAGGGGGTTGCAAAAACCGGGGTAGTCGGTATCATCGAAGGCGGAAAGCCCGGGCCGGTTTTGGCATTAAGGGCTGACATGGATGCTTTGCCCATCCAGGAGCAAAACGACTTCGCTTATTGTTCCCGAAATGCCGGAAAAATGCATGCTTGCGGACATGATTTTCATACCAGTTCTTTGCTGGGAACCGCTCGGATTCTTCAGGAAAATCGAGAGCACATCCATGGGAGCATAAAGCTGATTTTTCAGCCCTCGGAAGAAAAATTGCCCGGTGGTGCCTCTGTGATGATTCAGGAAGGGGTCTTGAAAAATCCCTCGGTGGAATCTATTATCGGTCAGCATGTCATGCCTCAGTTGGAGTGTGGCAAAGTGGGCATTCGGAGCGGGATGTATATGGCTTCCACCGATGAAATTTATCTGACAATTACCGGGAAAGGTGGCCATGGGGCATTACCTCATCTGACCATAGACCCGGTGATGATTGGTGCTCAGGTTTTGGTTACCCTGCAGCAGGTGGTGAGCCGTCGTGCCGATCCCAGAACCCCTTCGGTATTGACTTTTGGTAAGGTTCAGGCAAATGGTGCAACGAATATCATTCCAGAGTC
>CANHCC010000280.1 GCA_947459115.1 Bacteroidota bacterium
CGGACAGTCTGGGAATTCCATTTTTCCACCTAATCAAATCCTCAGAGAATAAATTATTGGCCATTTCAAGAACGGGAAAAAATCTACGAAATAAAAAATGGGGAGATATGTCCATATTATTTCCCCAATGATTATTTACATGACCGAACCTCCCTAAATAAACTTGGAACAATTTCCTTAGGATTAAAAGAATTAAAAGAATCATTTGAGAGTACATCCTCCCCATTCCCCTTTATCGTCCGACCGGAGGTATATCGTTATAAAAAATTTGTGCTGTATAATGGCATTGGAAGTTTAAATATCTGTACACAGGATGCGAAAACAAATCTGTTTTCCATTCCAATGAATAAAGAGACTCAAACGACTCCCGTTTTTATCAATCAATCCCCTTATTTAATAGATAAAAATTGCCTGCTTCAAAAAATACATCCCGAAACCGGAACAACCACAATTATAAACATTAGGAACAAACCCGTATTTGATAAACAAGCGCCTATTTTATTCTTTAACAATTATGGGCAGAAGAATACCATCCTGATTCATAAAAATAAGGCATGGATATTTAAAGAAGAAAAAAATGGGGAAATCTCAATGCAATTGGTATCAGAATGTATTCCCAATGGAGTGGTAATTAAACAATGTGAATATATTAACGCCCACCAAATGCTCGTATTGGGAACAGAATCCAACGGCCTTTTTATTCTATTAAAAGATTTATTTTCACAAAATTTACCGAATAAAATTGTACCTCCATTAGGGACTGCATTTTATCTACAAATTCCATTAAATGAAACCAGCATTATAACAAATAATGGGTATGTCATCAACCCTAAGCCTCCGATGGCCCCCAATCCCACACGACTCCATGAGGACCTTGGACATGCATGGATGAAGGATTCCAAAGGCAATTTGTGGTATTCACAAAAAGATTCTATTATTTGTTTTAATCCTACCACACAAAAAAAAGAATGTGTAGCAAAATTCAGTACCTATGCCCATGAAAAAAAGTTTTTTATTGAGTATAAAGACACGATATATGCTGCTACAACATCGGGATTAGAAATTATTTCACAAAAAAAAGTAATTGGACATGTGGATTTTAATAATAATCTGGATTACAAACCTTATCCTGGAGATATAGAGTTAATTGAGGATAAGGTCTATATCAGCACTTGTGCCGGCTTATTCAGATATCATCCGAATACCAGAACAATGGAATTGGTATTTCATCTAAATAACACCTGCATTAGAGATATATGGCCCCTGAAAGGAAATATATTTATTAGTACTTATGGAAAGGGAATATTTCGAATTACAGACAAGAAAATCAAAAAAATCCCCGAGGATTACAATAATTATATTGACTTCGCGCATTGCTTTTTACAAGACGACTCCGGATATGTCTGGATTAGTACCAATAGGGGTATATTCAGAGTTTCAGAAGATTTTCTCTTAAAGAATAATTACACCGTATGGGACAAAGCCGAATACCTCTACTTTGGCAAAGAGGATGGCGTTACAACTACGGAATTTAATGGAGGCTGCAAACCTTGTGGGATTAAACTTAAAGAATCATTTTCCTTTCCTTCCATGAACGGACTCATTCAATTTAACCCGCTGGAAGTACATCCCGGAAAAATAAAATATCCCATTAAAATTGAAAACATACTGATAGGCAGTAGACTTGAACCGTGGAAACCCGGCAATGAAATATTAATTTCGCCTAATGAAGATTTAAAAATAAAATTTTCAAAACCCTGGTGGGGGAATATCCACAATTTAAGTTTAGGTTATCAAATTCTGGGATTAAATTCAAATTTCACCAAATTGAATTACCCCCTGGAAAACACCATTTCCATCAATCGTTTACCGCCCGGGAAATATACCATAAAGATATTTTGGATAGATGACCCTTACCATCCTTCCTCCCTGGAATTACGCCTGGATGTTCAAACAGCCTGGTATAAAAAAACCAGCGGGATTCTGGCATTATCCCTAATTCTTGGACTATTTATTTGGCTGTTCTCAATTCTGCGCATCAATCGAATCAACGAACAAAAACAAAGGTTAAGTCGCATTGCAATGGAAAAAGACCATACCGTGCGCACGCAGAAAGATCACCTTCTCAAAACAGTAGAAAAACTCACCAAAAGCCAGGTTGTAATGGAAGAAAACAATCGCATGAAGAACCATGTGATTTCTATCCTCAGTCATGATCTTGTAACACCACTTAAATATCTTGGAATTACAGGCAGAGGGGTATTAAAAAACCCGGAAAATTATGACAAAGAAGCGTTGTTAAAAATTATCCAGGATATAACAAATACCGGACAACAGCTTGAAACGCTGAGTAGCAATATTCTAAACTGGATTAAATACTTTCGTACCACGCGCAATCTGATAACTAAAACCTTCGATCTATTTGAGATGGTTGAAAACACTCAGGATTCGTTGAATATGTATTTTATCAGAAAAGGAAACACATTTTACAATAATATACCGGAGGGAACTTTCGTCACTCAAATTTCGGAACCATTAGGGGTTATCCTTTTTAATTTAGTGTCCAATGCGATTAAATATACCCAAAACGGGGAGATTTCAGTGGATGGGGAATTTATGGAGGATCATTTCCTGATCCATGTATCCGACTCCGGAAAAGGGATGACGGAAGACCAAGTCCAAAAAATCCTTAAAGGAGATGCATTAGAATCGGGTCCGGATACAGAAATGCAAAAAGGCACAGGACTAGGTTATCTAATTATCCGGGAATTGGTCAATCTATTAAAAGGAGAATTGCAAATTGAAAGCGAACCGGACCAAGGAACCACAATTACTTTGAAATTACCCATGTTAAAGCTCAACCCTTAAATGGCTTGCACCAAGCAGATGCTTGCACCAAGCAGATGCTTGCACCAAGCAGATGCTTGCACCAAGCAGATGCTTGCACCAAGCAGATGCTTGCACCAAGCAGACGCTTGCACCAAGCAGATGCTTGCACCAAG